>SKYW01000271.1 GCA_007127695.1 Balneolales bacterium
GCTGCAACCAAACAAGATGCTGCCATCAAAAAGGATGCTGCAACCAAACAAGATGCTGCTCCTGCTCAACATCCAGCCAGGAAATCATCGCCAGCGGCAGGACAATCCGTTTCGGATCAGGAAAAAGTGGGTGGATCGAAGCCATCCGGAAACCAAACCGGCAAATCGGAGCCTGACATTTTTGGCTCTCCGGCACTTAGACGTCCCCAGGGGCACCTCTCCGCTGTAGCGCTGCCCGAAAGATCCGGCGCCGACACTGCCATCCGCGAAGTCCGCGGCAATCTTGCGCTCTCCCCGAAGCCCGAGGCACCGGGAAAAGCGGAACCGCCTCCCTCGAAAAAAACGTACGAAAAACCGGACACGATGGATGATCTGAACAAAATGTGGCCTGAATATCTGGAAAAGCTTCAGGCGACCACCAGTTCCATGCTGTATTTCTCCATCCAGAAAACCCGCCCGGTCCGGCTCAAAAAAAACGTTGTTACCCTGGAGTGCAACGACAGCTTCACCTCGGACATCATTCGAGAACAACAGCGCAAATTATGTGACACGGTAAAAGAACATTTTGGATACGCACTGCGTTTTACATCACAGCTGGTCGAACCGGAGCAGCGTACGGACAGCATTCATGATCCTTACGAGCACTTCTCGAAAATGCAGAAAGAGGATCCAAAACTGAAGGAAATCGTTAATCTGTTCGGTGCAGAACTTGAATACTAACTCCGAAACAAAAGGAGCTTTAATATGAATATGGCAGATATGTTTGGCAAACTGACGGAATTCCAGAAAAAAGTGGATGAGGTCAAACGGCAGCTGAACGAGCTGGAAGTGGAAGCGGAAGCCGGTGGCGGCATGGTCCGGGTCACCGCCAACGGAAATCGCGAGATTACTTCCATCAAGCTGGACAGAGACATCGTGGATCCCAATGATATCGAGATGCTGGAGGATCTGATCACCGCTGGTATCAACCAGGCGATCAAGAAAGCCGAGGAGGCCGCACAGGACAAAATGGCGGATGTTACCAAGGGCATGCTTCCGGGTGGTTTCGATCTTGGCAATCTTGGTATGAAGTAATCACACTCCCTTACGCTTCCTCATAAATTATTACAGAGCAGTATCATAATGCAGCTTATCTCAGAAACGCTTGAACAGGCGGTGGAGCAATTGGCCCGGCTTCCCGGAATGGGCAGAAAGTCCGCACAGCGCATCGCCATGTTCCTGCTGAAGCAGAATGACGAACAGGTGTTCCGTCTTTCCCGGGCCATATCGGACCTGAAAAAAAACATTCGGTACTGCTCCGTCTGCTTCAACATCACCGATCGCGACCCTTGCCCCATTTGCGAGTCGGAGAAGCGTAAGACCGGTGTCATCTGCGTGGTCGAAGAGCCCAAGGATGTCTACGTGATTGAACGAACCAAGGAGTTCAACGGCAGATATCACGTGCTGGGCGGTGTGATATCCCCGTTGCAGAACATTGGTCCGAATGAACTGCGCATCAACGAACTCATACAACGCATAAGCGATGGTGAGCCTGTCCGCGAACTGATCCTCGCACTCAATCCGGATGCCGAAGGGGAAGCTACCGGATACTACATCAACAAACTGGCCCACCCCATGGGGGTGGATGTCACGCGTATCGCACACGGTATCCCGATGGGAACGGATCTGGAGTTTATCGACGATGCCACGCTTACCCGCGCGTTCGCCGGTCGACAGACGTTCTGAAATACAGGGACATAAAGCTCAGAAATAGAACTGCATCTGCATCATGAGCACATGGGCCGGATCGCCAAAGTCGATTTTGTCCGTTTCCAGGGATCGGAGGCTGTAAGCCAGCATAATCCGGTTATGGGTGAACGGGCGACCCTGAAGCGCGCTCAGGCTGTAGGTGCCGCCAACGGTGGCAAATACCTGTCGCAGGTCTTCCAGCCCTCCGCCATCGCCATACCAGAACTCGCCCATGGCATAGAGCTCGATATGCGGGGCAACGAGCAGGCCGCCGAAAAGGGAAGCGCCGATGTAATTCTCAATATCACGTGGAGCGACTTCCTGGTAACTGATGCCGATGATATCCGTTTTCAGACGGAAGGGCTGGTCGCCGGCCTGGGGCCCCCAGTAGGCATGGGCGGAGTAGGAAACGTAATTGCGACCGATGCGCCCCACTTCCGAAAATTCATTCTTGGAAGTGCTCGCGCTGGCGTAGGCACCGATCTCAAGACGGTCGCGGCCGTCCGGCCAATGGGTTGCTGCGGCGCTGAACGCAAATCCATCTGTTTCAATGCCTCCGGTAGAAGGGTTCCTGCTGATTCCCTGGTTGTAGTTCCAGCGGTTGTGTCCATTGTGCAGAAAGCCTCGCAGTTCCCATCGGGGAGTGTTCCACAAGGCCTCAAGACCATAGTCACGCCCGTCAGCACCAATGGTCATCCGGGCCCACATGTCGGATATGGCCGGACGGTCAATGGCGTCGATGGCGGCATGGCCGGTTCGTGCATAGGCTCTCGGCTGTGCGCCGACAAACCGGCCGGCACGCATGGTCAGATTATCGTTTACCCGGTACTCCCCGCGAATATCAAGGAAAGTCGGTGTAGCACCGGAACCCTCCATCTGCAGAAAAACACCGAGATTTTCGCCGAAGCTTGCCGTGAGACGCACGCGCAGCCTGCGAATCCCGAAGCCGACACGGTCGTGCCGCTCACCCACATTGTCCAGATCCGAGGCATAGGTGACCCTCGGTTGCACCGTGCCTCCGATGCGAATGGTGACATCATCGCTCACCGTCCTGACCAGACCCGCTTCACCCTGTTGTGAAAGCGCCTTTCCCGGAATCATCAACAACATCACACACCCTGAAATCAGCAATATTGTCCTGAAAGCTTTCATAGTAAATCCGTTATAGTTCGTAAATAATATAATAACAACAATAAAACCTGGGATAATACAAATAGCGGCCACCGTCAACCTATTGACCCAATTTAAATTCTGTATGAAAACAGACCCGAAAACTTGTCCGGGGCTGATTTTTGCCGCAGGTCAGAACAGCCGCGTCTGAAGGAGGTCTTTTTTTTCGGCTTCTTCCATCTTTGGCCGGGCGTGTTCTCCCTTGTAAACCGACAGCATCTCAGGTGAAAATTTTTTTTCGAAAGCACGTTTTGCAAATCCCTCAAGCGCAAGCTGACCGTTGCTTGTGATCCCGAGCATCCCGCTGTCGTATTCCTGAATGAACCCGAACTGCCTGAGGTCATTGACGATGAGGAAAGAGAGTTGGGGAATGATCCCCGCATGCGCCTCAATATTGCTCCTGTGACTGTTATCCTCCGGCGGATAAACACACATTCCAAGTATTGCAAACTCCACCTCGGTCATGGGATAACCGGAAGAGTCTTTGGTCAGCATCTGGTCCCAAGCAGGCTGGCTGTAGTAGAGCCCGAACCAGAATTTTGCCTCCTTAACCAGTTTTTTTGATCTGGTACAGGCAAAGTATTCACCGGTCTGGGCCCGCCTCGGCTCCCCCCTGGCCCGGTACATGCCAACAATGGATGCCAGGTCCAGCACCTGAAGATTGGGCGGATAAACAAAAAAGTCCGTCGACTTTTTTTGCATGGCTACCTCGTTATCCAACTTTTTGCTTGATCAGATCAAGTACCGAACCCATGTCCAGGGATTCCGGATCCCTGTTTTTGGGGATACTGATGTTCTTTCTCCCATACTTGATGTAGGGTCCGTAACGGCCAGTCATTATCTGGATTTTTTCCCCGTTTTCAGGGTGTTCCCCCATGTCCTTGATGACCGATGAGGTTTTACCCTTCTGCTTCTGGGCTTTCTTTTTCAGTAACTCCAGGGCACGTTCAAGTCCGACTTCCAGGACATCATCGTCCTTGCCCAGGGATTGGAAAGTCCCATCATGCACCACATAGGGGCCAAACCGCCCAATGCCAGCCTTGATCTCCTTGCCTGTTTCCGGATGCTGCCCAATGGTCCTGGGAAGGGAGAGTAGTTTCAATGCCGTCTCCAGATCCACATCGGACTCCTTCATTCCCTTTGGAAGAGAAACCCGCTTGGGTTTTTTGTTTGATTCAGTGACATCGCCCAGCTGGACATAAGGTCCGAATCTTCCGGATAATACGTATACCGGCTGTCCCGATTCCGGATCCTGTCCGATAGACTCCGGCCCCTGTTCGCTCCTTTCTACCAGCTGCTGCAGCTTCTCCACGGTGATATCGCTCGGGGCCATATTGTCCGGGATCGAGCCCATGACATCTTCACCGTCCTCCTTCTTGACCTGAACATAGGGACCGAACCGGCCAAGAAAGACGCGCATCCCGTTGAGACCCTCCACAGGAAGGGAAATATGACGCGCATCCTGCGGATCGATTCGCGACTCCTGCTTTTCCACCATATTCTTCAATCCCTTCTCACCCTCGTAGTAGGATTTCAGGTACTTGAGCCGATCTTCTTTTCCGGTGGCAATGTCATCCAGCCTCTGTTCCATCTGAGAGGTGAATTGCTCATCCACCAGGTCCGGGAAATGCTTCTCCAGAAGTTCCGTAACGGCAAAGGCGGTAAATGTGGGGACCAGCGCATTGCCTTCCTTGCGGACATAGTCCCGCTCCATGATGGTGCCAATGATGGTGGCGTAGGTGCTCGGACGGCCAACCCCGTCTTTCTCCAACTGCTTGACCAGACTGGCTTCTGTGAAACGTGCCGGAGGCTTTGTTTCATGCTCAACGGGGACCACATCATGGCATTCCAGCTTTTGGTCCCGCTTCAGTTCGGGCAGCGGGGTATCCCGGTCTTCCAGTACAGCTTCCGGGTCGTCACTGCCTTCCACATACGCCCGGAAAAAGCCCGGAAAAAGAACTTTCTTGCCGGTCGCCTTGAACTGCGCTTTCGATGTCTCCGTTTCCGCTTCGATGACAGCACTCGTTAGCGCAACCCGTGCATCCGCCATCTGCGTGGCCATGGTCCGCTTCCATATCAAATCGTAAAGCTTTGCCTCCCGGCCGGTCAACGGTGTATCTGATGGTGTGCGGAACTGGCTTCCGGCCGGACGGATGGCCTCGTGTGCCTCCTGTGCACCCTTGGACCTTTTCGAATAGGTGCGCACTTTCGGACTCAGATAGTCATCGCCATACATCCGCGCTACAGCGGAACGTGCCGCCTTGATGGCCTGGCTGGACAAGTTCGTGGAATCGGTACGCATGTAGGTTATGTACCCTTCCTCATACAGCTTTTGGGCTATGCGCATCGTATCCCTTGCCGAGTAGCCGAATTTCCTGTTGGCTTCCTGCTGAAGCGTTGAGGTGATAAATGGCGGGGCAGGTGTCCGTTTCTGGGTTTTTGACGCCACACTCTTAACGCTCCATTGCGCTGCAGCAAGCTCCTCCTGCAAGCTCTCTGCCTGCTCCCTGTCCAGAAGCACCAGCTTGTCCGGTTTCTTCAGCTTGCCCGTGGACTCGTCAAAATCTTTTCCACTGGCAAGCCGCCGGTCGTCAAGGTGCGTCATCTCCGCTTCGAAAGTCCCGTTTTCCTTCTGCTCTGATGCCCCGGTTTTGCCCAGCACCGCTTTCAGATCCCAGTAGCTCCCGCTTCGGAACCGCATCCGCTCCCGCTCCCTGTTCACAAGAAGCTGAACGGCAACCGACTGAACCCTTCCAGCCGACAAGCCCGGACCAATTTTCTTCCAAAGCAACGGGGATATCGTGTATCCGGCCAGACGATCCACGACCCGCCGAGCCTCCTGGGCATTCACCAGATCCATATTGATATCCCGGAAGTCACGAAGGGCCTGCTGAATGGCTTCTTCGGTGATTTCGTGGAATACCATCCGCTTGACCGGAATCTTAGGTTTCAGTTCATCCACAATATGCCAGGAGATTCCCTCGCCTTCACGGTCCTCATCCGTTGCCAGGATCAGCTCGTCCGCCTCCTTGATGAGCTTCTTCAGGCGTGCAACCGTCTTTTTCTTTTGCGGAGAGACCACGTACAACGGCTCATAATCATTATCTATGTCGATCCCGAGATTGGCCCACTTGTTCTTTTTCAACTTCGCGGGAATCTCCTTGGCCGATGCCGGCAAATCGCGGATATGACCGTTGCAGGAATCCACCGAAATGGATTTCGGCAGAAATTTTTTGATGGTTTTCGCTTTGGTCGGCGACTCGACTATTATGAGCGATTTCATCCGTATCGTCACTATTAGATTATTCAGGCCGCTTGCAGTTTCCATGATAGCGTGCGTCATCAATGTCGGCCACAACATGTGCGACAAAGTGACAACCACTGCAAACCGACCGTTTTTGTACCTTTGACTGGCAGGAACTCCCGCAACCTGCAGCCCATGCTGCATAGCCGGAGGTCAGGAGTCCAGTTCGTCAATTTTTTTCAACAGTTCATCAGCGTGTCCGGCCGTATCGACCTTTTCAATAACGGCTCTGACAGTTCCATCCGTATCAATAAAATAGGCAGAACGGGACGGACCGGAAAAGGTCTTGCCGTACATTTTTTTCTCGACCAGTGAATCCGTTGCTTTTGCAAACTCATGCTCCGGATCAGAGGCAAGAATATAGCCAATTCCCAGTTTCTCAGCGTACTTTTTATGAGAATTGCAGGAATCCTTGCTGATCGCAACCA
>SKYW01000001.1 GCA_007127695.1 Balneolales bacterium
ACGTCTTCCGCGTGCAGTACCGCAACCAGGCAGGAACGAATAACGGACTGTGGTTTTTCACCGACTATCCCAATCAGGCCGACAAGAAAATCTATTTTGTGGATTATCCGAACCAGGCCGACCTGAAGATCCATTTTGTGCGCTATCGTAATCAGGCCGGCTGGCGCAGCAATACCCGAAAGCACCTCATGTTTTGATTTGTTTAATGGATGGATGGTGTTTGTCCTTTGAAAGGGCAAATGCCGCTCTGACTCTCATCACTTCCCGCTAACTAAAAGAGATTATGAAATGTCCATGACCGTAGTCCGGTCAAACAGGAGCATAATTATAATCGTCATCGACATTCTATGTGAACTAATAATTCAAAAGATTAAAACACATGAAACATTCATGGCCCATACTTCTGACACACAGGCGCATGATTATTTCCATGAATGCTCCATCTGACCGCTTGAATCCAAAAAAATAGAAACAGATGAAAAAAAACGTATTTGTGGTTGGACAGGACGAAATAAACATACAGGATCTCAAAAATATTGAAGATGCGGAAAAGTACGAGTTCATCCCCCTTCTTGATGCCGCTGATGTGCGGCTCGAGCTGAAAGGAGAGAGGATGTCGTACGAGAAACTGATAGCCAAGGCACGGGAGAAGCTGGACAATCACAAGGGCAGCATCGATGCCATTATCAGCTTCATAGATCCGGCCATGCTTTTGACCTACTACCTTTGCGAACAGTATGGCCTGAAAGCGCCATCCCTGAAAAGCGTCATCTATTTCGAACAGAAATACCTGAGCAGGAAAGCCCAGAAAAAGGTACTGCCGGACCACGTCCCCTCGTTCCGGGAAGTCGATCCGTTTTCAGCGCCCAAAATGTCCGATCTGGAACTGAGCACCCCGTTCTGGCTCAAGCCGGTCATATCCTACGGCGGACAGTTGGCGTTCAAAATTGAAAACCAGCAGGATTACGACGAAAGCCTGGAGATCATTAGAGAGCAGATCGATTTTTTCTCCGAACCATACGACTACCTGTTGTCCATCTCCGATCTGCCTGATGAGATCAAAAAGGGGGGCGGCAAATACTGCATTGCCGAAAACACCATTTCCGGCTCCTTTTACACCATTGAGGGATATGTCTGCGACGGGAAAATGGAGGTCTATGCCTTCTTCGAATCCCCGCTGTACAAAGGGACAAGCTCTTTCATGGGGTATGTCACCCCCAGCTCGCTGGCGGATCCCGTCAAGGAGCGCATGATCCGCATGGCAGAGAAAATAATGACGGAAATCGCGTACGATAACGCACCGTTCAACATCGAGTTCCTGTATGATGAGAAATCGGACCACATATGGGTACTGGAGGTGAACTCGCGCATATCCGAATCGCACAGCTATCCCTACTCCAAGGTCTACGGCTATTCCAACCATCATTACCTGGTGAAGATTGCCACCGGAGCCACCCCTGAACCCCTCGACCGGCACGGGCCGAGCAACATTGCCGCCAAGATGTACTGCCGCGTGTTTTTTGAGGATGGCATCGTCCGGCACATACCTTCCCCGGAGGCGGTCGAAACCATTGAGGAGGAGTTCGATGCCCGGATCAAGATCCAGGTGGAAAAGGACCAGAAACTTTCGGAGCTGCAGGGTCAGGACAGCTACAGCTACTCCGTTGCCGATGTCTATCTGGGGGCAGACAATGAAAATAGGCTTTACGAGCGTTTCGACCGGATTGTTGAGCGACTCAGTATTGTTGTGGAAGATACAGAGGCTGAAACATAGACTTGGCCATGCACATGCACATGGAAATGGGAACAGATATAGAAACAGAAAAATGCATGGACATGGACAGATTGACATCACTAACAGACATCACCAAGCTCTCGAACGATTCCGTAATCTGACGCTCTAATCCAATATTATGCGCTACATCGACCATTTTCCCGAAACAGTAAAGGAAATTGAAAATGAGTGGATTACAATGCCGGATGGTGTCCGGCTGGCCGCGCGGATCTGGCTGCCCGAAAGCGCCAATGTGAAGCCGGTCCCGGCCATCCTCGAATACATCCCCTATCGCAAACGCGATTTCAAACGCATCGACGACGAAGTGAACCACCGGTATTTTGCCGGACACGGATACGCCGGGGTGCGGGTGGATATCCGCGGAAGCGGGGATTCCGAAGGTGTGCTGACCGACGAGTACCTCGAGACTGAACTGAGCGACGGGGAGAGGATCATTGAATGGCTGGCCGAACAGCCCTGGTGCGACGGCAACGTGGGCATGATCGGCATCTCCTGGGGCGGTTTCAACGGCCTGCAGATCGCTGCCCGGCGTCCGGAAGCCCTCAAAGCCGTGATCAGCGTCTGCTCGACCGATGACCGCTACGCCGACGATGTCCACTATATGGGCGGCTGCCTGCTCGGCGACAATCTCTCCTGGGCATCGGTGATGTTCGACCGCAACTCCCTTCCACCCGATCCCGAGATCGTTGGGGACAAGTGGCGGGACATGTGGATGGAAAGGCTGGAAAAAAGCGGACTCTGGAAGAAAAACTGGCTGGAGCACCAGCGCCGCGACGATTTCTGGAAGCACGGGTCCATTTGCGAAAACTATGACGACATCCAGTGTCCGGTCATGGCCGTAAGCGGCTGGGCGGACGGGTACTCCAATTCTGTGTTCCGGATGCTCGAAAATCTGAAGGTTCCGCGCATGGGACTCGTCGGCGCCTGGAGCCACCGCTATCCCCACGACGGCATCCCGGGTCCGGCCATCGGTTTCTTGCAGGAGTGCCTGCGCTGGTGGGACAAGTGGCTCAAGGGCACGGACAACGGCATCGACAGGGAACCGATGCTCAAAGCGTGGATGCAGGAGTCGATGCCGCCATCCACCAGTTACGAGGAACGGCCCGGATACTGGCTCGGCCTCAATGAGTGGCCCTCCCGGAAGGTTCGGAACATCCGGTTTCTGCTCAAGAACGAGCAGACGTTGAAGGTGTATGAAAAAGCGGTGGAGGCAAAGCCGATGTGGGTGCAATCGCCCGTGAACCTCGGGATGTTTGCCGGGAAGTGGTGCTCTTACTCCGCCGCGCCGGATCTGCCGGCCGACCAGCGCGAGGAGGACGGTGGCGCGCTGATATTCGACAGCGATCCGCTCAAGGAGGATTTGGAGATCATTGGCCGGCCGTGCGCGGATCTGCAAGTGGAGGTAAACCAGCCCGTGGCCATGGTGGCCGTCCGGCTGACCGACGTGCGTCCCGACGGCAAGGCAACGCGGGTCACCTACGGCCTGCTGAACCTCACGCACCGCAACGGCCATGAATCCCCCGAAAAACTGGAGCCCGGAAAAAAATACAAAATCCGGGTCAAGTTGAATGAAATTGCCCATATTTTCCCGGCCGGCAACCAGATCCGTGTGTCGATTTCCACTTCCTACTATCCCATCGCTTGGCCTTCGCCCGAACTGGTGATGATGAAGCTTTATGGCGAGGAGAGCTCCATTGACCTGCCGATCCTGATGGAGGAAGGCGATGCCCCGGTCTCATTTGAGGAGCCGGTAGCTGCCCGTCCATCCACACAAAAAGGAGTGCTCCAGGCGCCCTCCGTGCAGTGGAATGTCAACAAAGACCTGGTTTTCGACCGGTCGGAAATGGATGTAATCAAAGATGAGGGCCGGTTTTTTCTGGATGCGATCCGGCTTGAAATGGCGGCTAAAAGCAGGGAGAAGTATGCGATCACCGGCGACGACCTGGAATCCATCAGGGCGGAGGTCAAAGCCAAAAAATCATTGAAGCGGGGGGCCTGGCAGATCACGACCAGGACCAAGACGATCCTGACCTCCGATAAGGACTACTTCTTCCTTCATGCCACGCTGGATGCGTTCGAGGGTGACGAGCGTGTGTTTTCCAAAAACTGGCGTGAAAAGATACCGCGAGATCATATGTAACGGATGGTCTTTACCGGGCTCCGCGAATCCGGCGTTCATCCCGTACTGTCTGCAAAACGGTAGCTTACGCCTATTTTTCGGTTCCCCTAAAACAATGGAACCCGGAAACAAAAAACCCCCGCCGACACGGGGCCGGCGAGGGTCGGAGGCTATGAATTGTACAGATGTTCAGCTGGTGATAATCAGCTGGTGGTGGACAGCGACTCGTAATCGTAACCGTCCGCCTTGCTCATTTCCTGTGCCGTGAGTGTGAGCAGGATGCCGTAAATCACTTTTGAAGTTACGTCAGCGACGGTGTACGTGATGTGGCGTCCGACGACGGCCGCTTCGCTCAGGGCCGGCTCAAGTCCGAGGCTGAAGAGATACGGCATAAGGTAGGCGCCTGGGTAGAGCATCCACGAGAACAGGAAAATAGTCCAGATCATGCCAATGTAACGCTTTGCTTTTTCCGGTACACCTTGCTGACCTTCGGTAATCACCTTCTTCATCACAATCAGAATGTGTATGAAAAATACGGTGGAAATGGCGCCCCATATGAAGAAGAGGGTGGGATTGGTGACCTCGTAGAACTGTCCGACATATCCGGTCAGGATCATCAGCGTGCCGGAGAACCAGAACTGATTGCGTACCGAGCTGAAAGTACTTTTGGTCAGTGAAACGACGAAGAGGATTTGGAACAGAAGCATGGGCACGTCGATCAGCCAGTTCAGATAGCGGTAGCCGTTGTTGAACTGGTCGGTTTCAGAGCCCAGGAAATAACGCCCGCTTTCAGCATCAAATACGAAGGCATTGGTCCAGTTCTGCTGCTGGATCATCAGGAGCAGGAATGCGGAGACCATGACCACGACCGACAGGACCGACGAAATACGGTATTTCGGGGCAACGGTCTTCATTGTCAGCACAAAATAGAGCAATGCTGCGAGCATAATGGCAAACCCGACGGTCAGCACGTGCGCCGACATCTGGTAGGCCATTTCGGTGTAACCTGAAGTAATACCTACGTAATTCTCGAAGGTGGCATTACCAAGGGAGAACAAGTTGTCCATAAATTCAGCGATTAGGTTAACGTTAGTACGTGATTAGGGACGGAAAAACGGGGTGGATGAAACCGCTGCAAGATCTGATATCGTTTCCGTCAAAGTGTTTAAGAGCAAGTCATGAACAGGTGTAGCTATCCTGCAGCGTTGCCCAAAACCCAAGTTGATGTAAAAAAGTTTGCGCTTGTGCGTGGTTTTTTTCCAGGAATGCGACGGCGGACGTTGTAACTGATTATACATCAGTTAGCTAGCTGGATTTCAAGAGTGTCATTTTTTTTTGAATCCATGGCGATCGGCGCAATAAATGTGGTGTGTTAGTGTCCGGATGGGAATGATTTTGATGAAAAATCCGTATGGGTGTAGGTTGCGATGACAATGTGATCTCGTCATCAAATCAATACTTCATTGCTCTGATATGCCAATCTTTTCGATTTACCATACAGCCTGATCCACCGCATGAACAGATCCACCGCACAACCTGATCCACCGCACAACCTGATCCACCGCACATTCCGATATGCTGCATAAATCCACCATAGTCGTAACACTTGCTGCTTCCGTCAGCATGCTTTTTATTCTGCTGGGACTGCTCTTTCCGGGTTCTGTGCCGGCAATAAGCCCGTGGATACTGCTTGCCTCGGTGATCGTCATCGGCATCCCTCACGGTGCCATTGATCACATCATGGCTGAAAAGGTGTATGGACTCGATAATACGTGGAGGGGAACGGCGAAATTCTATGGTGGATATCTGGGGCTCATGTTCATCGTCGGGATGCTTTGGCTGCTGGAGCCTGTCATCGGCATGCTCTTCTTTTTTGCAATCTCGATCTATCATTTCGGCCAGGCGGATATGGAGGATTTTGTGATACCGGGTTCAACAGGAATCCCGTGGTATGTCGTGCGAGGGTCACTCATTCTCGGACTTATTCTTTTTTCCGACACTGCCGTCAGTTATCCCATTATGGCCCAGGCGCTACACATCGACCCACTGACGCTGGCGTCTGCGCTGCCGAACGGGTCCGGCGCTCTTGTTGCCCTTATTGTTTCATATGCTGCGCTTTTCGCCATGGCCCAGCTGAGTGGAAAAGTGGCAGGTGGGAGGCGGCTGCTGGCCGACAGTGTGCTGATCGTGATGCTTTTCCTTGTTGCCGGTCCACTCATTGGTTTTGCCGTCTATTTCGCGCTCTGGCACTCGGCCGGACATATTATTGAAATGCAGCAGTACCTCAGAAAGAAAAACCGGCCCATGTCCCTGAAATCGTTTTATAAGTCCGCGGCCCCGTTTACCCTGATCTCCCTCTTCGGACTGGCGATGCTTGCCGGTATCAACCACGCGTTTGGTCTGGAGGATCAGTTCATCGCCCTCATGTTCATCCTGATCAGCGTGCTGACGCTCCCGCACATGGTCATCGTCGACCGCATGTATGCCCAGCTGCGTGGATGAGTATTCGTTCGTATCACACCCGCTTTTGGCTCAATAATACCCCGGCCGCCACGACACTCAGTCCCAGAATATCTGTCAACAAAATTTTGTCACCGAAGGCGATCCATGCCATGAGCATGGTCACAGGCGGACCCAGATAGAACAGGCTTGCCAC
>SKYW01000073.1 GCA_007127695.1 Balneolales bacterium
ATGAATGTCATCTACGCCCAGCTTGAGCTGCTCCTGCCGGATGGTGACAAAAATCCGCATGTCAGGGCCGCACTGGAGCAAACCCGCGAATTGCTTTTGAAAATGCGGAGCGGTTCGCTGGGCGGCTCGTTCCGGCGGGATATCGCGGAGTACAAAAAGACGGTTGACAGGACCGTCACTTCGCTCGCAAAGCAGGCAAACACCGAAGAGACCCGTGCCGAAATCCGCGATGCGCGTTCCCTGCTTGAGCAGACCTTTTCCATTCTGGATGTCCGGCTGGAAGAACTGTACAAACGTATTGCCCGGGCGGACGAGTGGCTTGAGGTGGATGTGGATGCGTTTCGGGAAGAGTACGAAACCTATTTTAAAACGCAGGAAAAAAACAGCAAGGGAAGATATCGTATCGTTATGGACGCCAGCCAGATGCGCGAAAACGACTACCTCGTCGTCATGGATATGGCAGACGAAAACGGCCGTACCATTGCCATGCCGCTGCTTTTTAAGGATGTGATCCGCGACCTGGTATCCAATGCGCGTAAATACACCCTGCCCGGCGGCACCATACGGTTTGAAATCCGGCAGCAGGACGGCCGGCTTCACCTGCTTGTATCGGACACCGGCATCGGCATTCCGGAAGAAGAGCTTCCCAGGGTCTTTGAACACGGTTATCGTGCGTCCAATGCCGGTTCCATCCGTACCATGGGGGGTGGTTTCGGCCTGACAAAGGCGCTGCATGTGGTCCGGAAATATCATGGCGATCTGTGGATAGAATCCGGGCAGGACAACGGCACTACAATATCAATCGAACTTCCCCTGCCGGAATATCTCCGGATACCCAAAAGGGGTGAGCGGCGGACCCGGAAAGATGAAAAAGAAATTTGAAACGCGCGCCATCCGCGAACAGGCGGCCCGGTCGGAGCACCGTGAACATTCCGTCCCGGTCTATCTGACATCCAGCTTCGTTTTCGACTCTGCGGAACACGGTCAGGAACTGTTTTCCGGGGAAACGGATGGAAACATCTACAGCCGCTACAGCAACCCCAACACCGATGAGTTCGTCCGCAAGATCTGCCAGATGGAGGATGCCGAAGACGGGATCGCCACGGCCTCGGGCATGGCGGCCGTTTTTGTGAGCCTCGCGGGCCTGCTCAACAGCGGCGATCATATCCTGGTGGCACGCGCGGTGTTCGGGTCCACCCACCAGATCCTCACGCAGCTCCTCCCCCGCTGGAATATCGCCCACACCTATGTCGACATCGGCAAACCGGAGCAGTGGGAAGCGGCCATCCGTCCCGAGACCCGCATGCTCTTCCTCGAAACCCCGTCCAACCCCGGCCTGGAGCTGATCGATCTGGATTTTGCCGGGGAGCTGGCCCGCAGGCACAAGCTGATCCTGAACGTGGACAACTGCTTCGCCACACCGTACTTGCAGCAGCCGGTGCGGTACGGGGCCGACCTGGTCATTCACTCGGCCACCAAGTTCATCGACGGGCAGGGGCGTACGCTTGGCGGCGTGGTGGCCGGCAAGGCCGAGCTCATAGAGCAGCTTCGGTTTTTTGCCCGGCATACCGGTCCGGCAATGTCGCCTTTCAACGCGTGGGTGCTGTCAAAAAGCCTGGAGACGCTCGCTGTGCGCATGGACCGCCACTGTGAAAACGCACTGAAACTGGCGGCGTTCCTGGAGCAGCAGCCGGGTATTGCCCGGGTCAGGTATCCTTTCCTGCCCACCCATCCGCAATACGAAATTGCGCAACGCCAGATGAAACAAGGCGGCGGAGGGGTGCTGGTTTTCGAATTTTCGGGTGGATTTGATGCCGCCCGCAGCTTCATTGACCGGTTGCAGATGCTTTCCATCTCCTCAAATCTGGGGGATACGCGCTCCATCGTGACACATCCCGCATCCACCACCCATTCCAAACTGACCGAAGAAGAGCGCCGGGCGGTGGGCATCGCGCCGGGACTGGTGCGCATCTCGGCGGGACTCGAGCATATCGACGACATCATTGGCGATGTCGAGCAGGCCTTGACCGGTTAACAAAGGCACGTTCCGCGAACCATCTTGCGCAAAACCTGCCTTTTATGCCAAAAAAAAGCCTCTGCAAGTAAAACTCACAGAAGCCTCATAGTGGCGGGGGCAGGATTCGAACCTGCGACCTTCGGGTTATGAGCCCGACGAGCTACCAGCTGCTCCACCCCGCAGTGTCAAGATTATAAAGGTATGGAAAAAAATTTCCATTGTCAAATTATTTAAACGTCGATTTCATACTAAAATCAAAAAAGAAAACGGGCTATTCTTGGTACTGAGTGCGGTTTTTGGTAGCTTATGGTTCCAATTTTATTCTGCAAGTCCGCACCACTTAATCATTGGTTTCATGACTCAAAAATCCCTCATTACGCCCGATGCTGTGCATTCCACCCTCGGCAAACACATGTTGGCCGACGGTTTCGACATGGTCCTGGATCTCAAAAAAAGCCAGGGACCCTATCTTCACGATGCAAAAAAAGACCGCAGCTATCTCGATTTCTTTACCTATTTCGCTTCCAATCCGCTGGGTATGAATCACCCGAAAATGGTGGACAATCCGGAATTCCGTGAGAAAATCGGTTTCGTGGCCATGCACAACCCGTCGAACTCCGATGTGTATACCACCGAAATGGCGGAATTCGTGGAGACCTTTTCCCGGGTCGGCATCCCCTCCGACATGCCGCACGCCTTCTTCGTCGCAGGTGGCGCACTTGCTGTCGAAAATGCGCTGAAAGTGGCCTTTGACTGGAAAGTCCAGAAGAACTTCCACAAGGGATATCGCCAGGAGAAAGGTCACAAGGTTCTCCATTTTGATCAGGCCTTCCACGGCCGCTCGGGCTACACCATGTCGCTGACCAACACCGAGCCCAACAAGGTGGCCCTGTTCCCGAAATTCGACTGGCCGCGTGTGGTGAACCCGAAAATGCACTTCCCCATGGACCAGAAAAACACCGATATGGTGATTGCCATGGAGAAGAAAGCCATTGCCCAGGCCGAAAGGCACTTCGAAATGCACAAGGACGATATCGCCGCCATCATCATCGAGCCCATCCAGGGTGAGGGAGGCGACAATCACTTCCGTCCGGAGTTCCACCAGGCGCTGCGGGACCTTGCCGACAAGCACGAAGCCCTGCTGATCCATGACGAGGTCCAGACCGGCATTGGCCTGACCGGCAAGTTCTGGGCACATGAACATTACGTAAAACCGGATATCCTCGCATTTGGCAAAAAAGCCCAGGTCTGCGGCATCCTCGCCGGCACCCGCATCGACGACCTGGAAACCAACGTATTCCGCGTGTCCTCCCGCATCAACTCAACGTGGGGAGGCAATCTGGTGGATATGGTCCGCTTTGGACGCTACCTCGAGATCATCGAGGAAGACAAGCTGGTGGAAAACGCCGAAAGGACCGGCGCTTATCTCTTGGAAAAGATCCACGAACTGGTGGAAGAGTTTGACGGGGTCTACGGTGCACGCGGCCGCGGCCTGATGTGCGCTTTTGATTTCGCCGATCCCGGCAAACGTCACGGATTCCTGAAAGCGGCGCATAAAAACGGAATGCTGATGCTGCCGTGCGGGACACATGCCGTGCGTTTCCGCCCGCCGCTGATCGTCCAGAAAGAGCATGTGGATGAGGGCATCGACATTGCAAGGAAATCCCTTAAGGAAACCCTGTAAACAGTAATACGCTATACCATCTGGTGGGAATCGGGCTGGATGACCATCTCGCTGAGGACACCGGGCGACGGCTGTGTCACGGCATAGTACACGGCCTTTGCGACCTCTTCAGGTGAAAGCATTTTGTCGGCCTGGACTTTCATATCCACGTCAGGGTTTTCCCAGAATTCGGTTGCCACTCCGCCCAGGTACAGCAGCGAAAAGCCGATGTTGTGGCGGCGCGTCTCTTCCACCAGGGCCTTGGTGAACCCAGCCACGGCAAACTTGGAAGCGGAATAGACTGATGAATTGCGCATCACGTGCTTGCCGAGGATCCCCGGGAACATGATCACCTTGCCGGATTTCTCCGAGATCATATGCCGCAATACGGCCTGCGTGACAATCATGGTGCCAAAGACATTGACTTCCAGCACATTTTTGGCTTTCTCCGGGTCCACATCCATGATACCCTGGATCATCCCGGTGCCAAAGGCATTTACGAGCACATCGATGCGGCCCAGCTCTTTGATCACCGTATCGGTCATCTTGTAGACGGACGACACATCGGTCACGTCAAGATCCACGGCATAGGCATCTCCACCCGATTCGTTGATTTCCGCGGCAATGGCGTCGGCTTTTTCCCGGTTGCGCGCCGCCAGCACGATTTTTGCTCCGGCTTTGGCAAACAGGCGGGCTGTCGTCGATCCGATGCCACCGGATCCGCCCGCAATGAGTACTACTTTGTCGTTCATGTGTCAAATGATTTGGGGTGGTTGCCTGTGAGCGACTGGCACCGCGATTCCATTCACGATGGATACGCTCACCGGTTGTTTTGTACCACGTCCCAACACAAGCAGCACCGCATGGGTTCCCAAGGCTGCGTGCAACGAAACCAAACCCGACCGGCCTGGCGGCTAAACCATACCCGACCGGCCTGCTGGCCGGCTGCACCACACAACACCGACCGGCTTGCCGATCGGTTACATCACACCAGACCAGTCTGCCTGCCGGTTACATCACACCAGACCAGTCTGCCTGCCGGACAGTTATCTCACACCGCCTGCGTCTGCGAGAGGGCGCCGGGAAGCACGCCTTCGTAAATCTCCCGCAAGGTATCCACCCGGATGTCGGCAAAATCCTCCACGATGAGGTACTGACCCGCGACGGTACCGAGATGGGTGGCGGGGATGTCCGACCCGGCCAGCGACTCGCGGACTTTCTCCAGGTTTTCGGGGGCGACGCTCAGCAGGATGCCGGACTGCGACTCGCTGAACAGTTGCTCGGTAGTGCTCTGTCCCGGAAGGTCGAGGGACACGCGGGCTCCCAGACCGGAGAAGATCGCTTTTTCCATGAGGGCCACGGCGAGTCCGCCATCCGACAGGTCGTGGGCGGATGCGACCCATCCCTTGCGGATCACATCCAGAACGGCTGTCTGGAGCTTGCATTCAAATTCCAGGTCAAGATCGGGGGCATCGCCTGCCGTGATCCCGTGGATGAACGCCAGATACTCGCTGCCGTCGATCCCGATCCGGGGCGCCCCCACATAGAGGATCTCGTCGCCTTCGGCACGGAACCCGGCCCGCGTCGTATGTTTTTCATAATCGTCGATGAGGCCCAGCATGCCTATGACCGGCGTCGGGAAAACCGCGCCATGCGGATTCTCGTTGTAAAAGCTTACGTTGCCGCCTGTCACCGGCGTGCCGAACATCTCACAGGCATCACCCATGCCGCCGACGGCCTCCTTGAACGTCCAATACACCTCCGGCTTGTAGGGATTGCCAAAATTGAGGCAGTTCGTAATGGCCATGGGCCGTGCACCCGAGCAGACCACATTGCGCGCCGCTTCGGCCACCGCGATCTGCCCCCCCTTGCGCGGATTCAGGTAGACGTAGCGGCCGTTGCAGTCGGTCGCCACGGCCAGCGCCTTTTTTGTGCCCTTGATGCGCACCACGCCGGCATCGGATGGACCCGGACCGGTCACCGTGTTGGTCCGCACCATATGGTCGTACTGTTCATACACCCATCTTTTGGATGCGATATTCGGTGATTCCAGCAGTTTGAGCATGATGCCCTCGATATCCTCGATATCGATATAGGGCGACAGGTCGGTCGTCCCGGTTTTTTCCAGGTACTCCGGTTTCTGTGTTTCGCGGATGTAGACGGGGGCGCCGCCGCCCAGTACGAGCGAGTCTGCGGGGATGTCCGCCTTCACGGTGCCGTTCCGCAGATAAGTCACACGGGCCGTATCCACCACTTCCCCGATCACCACCGCATTCAGGTCCCATTTGCCGAATACATCGATAATCTCCTGTTCGCGTCCTTTTTCCGCGACGATCAGCATCCGCTCCTGGCTTTCGGAGAGCAGGATCTCATAGGCGCTCATATCCTCCTCGCGCAGCGGCACCTTGTCCAGATCCAGGCGCATGCCGGTGCCGCTCTTGGCGCTCATCTCGGAGCTGGAGCAGCTGATGCCGGCCGCACCCATATCCTGGATGCCGACCACGGCGCCCGTTTTGAGCGCCTCCAGGGTCGCCTCCAGCAGCAGCTTTTCGGTGAACGGATCGCCCACCTGCACGCTCGGACGTTTGGCCTCGCTCTCCTCGCTGATCTCCTCGGAGGCAAAGGTCGCCCCGTGGATGCCATCCCGGCCGGTCGATGCGCCGACGATGATCACCGGATTGCCAATCCCCTCGGCAATGGCCGAGGCGGTTTCCCCATGCTTCACGATGCCCACGCTCATGGCGTTGACCAGCGGATTGCCCTCGTAGCTTTTGTCGAAGTACACCTCGCCGGCAACCGTCGGCACCCC
>SKYW01000247.1 GCA_007127695.1 Balneolales bacterium
CGCTGGCCATGGCCAAAGGGCTGGCCAACCGGCACCTCAGCCTGCTGCTCTACAACCGGGAGGCGGAGAGGGCGGTGCGCCTGCTCAACGACCACTTCTGCATCCACCCCCACAGGGTGCGGCTGTTTGTGGCCGGTCTTGGTGCTGTCGGCGGCAAGCTCCTGGAGCTGCTGCACGATTTGAATGATCCCATAGTGGATCTGAGCATCATCGGGGCCTGTGATACGGATAAAATGGCGTGGCATCCTTCCGGAATCCCGACGCGCGAAATTACAGGGCGGGTGAGCCAGGGACAAACAACCGACTGGCCCTTCATCATCAGCCACCTGTCCAAGGAGTACCCTTACCGCACAATTTTTGTGGATGCCACCGGCGATCCCGACGTGGCACGGAAATATCCGCAGCTGCTGAAGGCGGGAATACATGTGGTCACTCCCAGCAAGCGCGCCAACAGCTTCGAGCAGGAGTTCTTTGATTCCCTCATGGATTACACGGTCAACAAAAACACGCATTATCTCTACGAAGCAACAGTGGGAGCCGGCTTGCCCGTGATCCAGACGATCAGGGACCTGCGGAGAAGCGGCGATGTGATCCAATCCATCTCCGGCGTGGTCTCCGGGACCATGACCTATCTCTTTGCCAAACTGGAGGAAGGGGTTCCGTTCGACCGCATCATCCTCAGGGCAAAAGAGCTGGGGATCACCGAGCCCGATCCGCGCGACGACCTTTCCGGTGAAGATGTCGCCCGCAAGTTCATGATACTGGCACGTACGTCCGGCTTCCGGATTGAGCGGGAGGATATTTCCGTGCAGGATCTGATACCGGAATCGTTCAGGCACGTTTCACGGGAGGATTTTTTCGAAAAACTCCCGGAACGCAACGATTACTGGAAGAAAAAAGTGGCAGAAGCCAGGAAGAGAAACGAGGTATTGCGATATACCGGACATCTCGAAAATGGAAAAATAACGGTTGGCATGCAGTCCGTGCCCGTTAAATCGGCTTTGGGAACACTCTCCGGGACAGACAACCTGCTTTCGTTCCGCACCGAACGCTATGCCCGGAGCCCGCTGATCATCCAGGGTCCCGGCGCAGGAAAAGAAGTCACGGCTTCCGGTGTGCTGGCCGATATCCAGAAAATCAGCCGCCGGCTGCTGATCTGATCGTAATTTGCCGCCTGATACCGGACTTCAGTCTGCAGTCTTTCGGTCGTCAGTCTACGGTCTTTTTTTAATTGTGGGAAATTGTCCCACTATCTTATAACATATTTTGCACATATATCAAGAGACGTGCATCAGTCACTTCTTTATAGTTTCATGGGCAATTCTGTCCGTTCGTCCATGAAAACATTAAAAAAAATCCGGTTAAAAATCCCTTTTTTGCTTGACATGTAGTTACAAAATAACCTACTTTGTGGGACAAGGTGGGAAGTTGTGGGAAAAAGTGCAACTTTCTGCCGTATGCAATCAAAAAAACGGTCTCATCAGAACGGGCAGAACCTTGGCAAGCTTCAAAGGCGAATATGATCATTCCATAGATAGCAAAGGTCGCGTGAGCTTCCCGGCACGATTGCGCAAATATCTGCCGCCGCAGAGCCAGGACAGCTTCACGATTCTCAAGGGACTGAACCGTTGTCTCCTCCTGTATCCGGCCGAGTATTGGCTTGGGGTGGAGGGTCGTCTTTCCGGCATCAACGAGTTCCAGCAGGAGAACCGGACCGTGCTCCGCAACTTCCTCCGCTCCGCCGAGGATCTGACACTCGACAAACACAACCGGCTTGCCATACCTCCGAAATTGATGGAATGGGCCAGTATTACCAACAAAGTGATATTCATCGGGATGGGTGAGAGTATTGAACTGTGGTCGCCGGAGATGCTCGAAAAAGCCGACCAGGAACTCAGCCCCGACGCCTATCGTGAAATGTTCGAAAATGTAATGGGAGATGGTTCTACACAATGACCCATGTCACGTATCACAAACCCGTATTGCTGAATGAAGCGATACGATACCTGGTTACCGATCCGCATGGTATCTATGTAGACGGCACTTTGGGTGGCGGTGGTCACAGTGCGCACATCCTTGAAGAACTTTCCGGTAAAGGACGGCTTTTTGCCATCGACCAGGACGATGATGCCCTGCGCGTGGCGGCAGAACGGTTCGCGGATGAAGACAGGGTTTCACTGATACGTGGCAACTTCGGCTATATGGACGTGCTCCTGCCGAAAGATGCAGAGGAAAACCTGTCCGGTATCCTTCTGGATCTGGGCGTCTCCTCGCACCAGATCGATGAGCCGGGACGCGGGTTCAGTTTTCAGAAAGACGGTCCGCTGGACATGCGCATGGGCGCGTTGCAGGACCTGACCGCGGCGACCATCGTCAACGAGTACGAATACGAAGACCTGCGGAATCTCTTTTTCGAATTCGGCGAGGAGCGGCAAAGTGCCCGCATTGCCCGTGCCATCATCCGCGACCGTCCGCTCGAAACCACCGGCCAGCTCCGCGACACGGTGGCTTCCGTCATCCCGGAACGGTTCCTCAATAAATCCCTCGCGCGCATTTTCCAGGCCCTCCGCATTGCGGTCAACAGCGAGTTGAACATGCTGAAGAGGGCGCTCGAGAAAGGCACGGCCCTGCTGCGGGAGGAAGGCCGCTTTGTGGTTATTACCTATCATTCACTGGAAGACCGGCTCTGTAAAAATTATTTCCGCTACGGCAATTTTGAAGGCAAACCTGTTAAAGATTTTTATGGCAACGACATTACCCCGTTGCGCACGCTGACCAAAAAAGTGGTCAGCCCCTCGGTAAACGAGGTCGCCGAAAATCCGCGTGCACGCAGCGCCAAGCTGCGTGCCGCGGTTCGGCATAAGAGAGGTTCATCATGATCATACAGACACAGCTTACAAAAAACGCAAAGACAACCTACCGTTCCGGCACTGCCGCCAGGGAGTCCCGGACTCCGGCATCCGTCCCAAAGCCATCGCGCTATCACGGACGGGGAGTCCAGAACGGCAATGGTGACGCTAATGGTAATGGCAAGGGCAGCCATAACGGCACCGGAAACGGTTCCAATGGACGCAAGACCCGCAGAAAGACGGGCCGTTCCACCCTCTGGTCGCCATGGAAGCTGATGCTGTTGTCCATTCTGCTCGGAATGGCCGGCTCGATATACCTGACCCATGTATTTGAAACACAGAACGACCTCCGCGAGGTGCAGCAGCTTCGCAGGGAGTACGAGCGTGCCTACCGTGTCCATACCGAGGTGCGGCGCAACTACGACCGCATGACCGGTCCGGCCGAAGTCTACAACCGCGCTGCTTCCCTCGGCATGATCTCCGGCGGGGCTGCCGATCCCGTGATTGTAATCTATCGCTGACCATGACAGACAGCAAAGAGTTCATATTGAACCGTATGTTTGTGGTATTCGGGCTGATGCTCCTTATACCGCTGGTCATCGGTCTGCAGATCATCCGGATACAGATCCTGGAGGGTTCACAACTGCGCACGCTCTGGAGTGCACAAGCCATGGATGTGATCCCCATCCCGGCACAGCGTGGACTGATTCTGGACAGCAGCGGTCGTGAGCTGGTCGGCAACACGGTCACCTATACGGTGGCTGTTGATCCGCACTTCCCCGGTTTCAGTTCCGAGGATTTGCGTACATTTGCGCGCTCGCTCGCCTCCGTGGCCAGCGGCACCCCTGCCAGCTATCAGCAGCGCATCCGTTCTGCTCATCCGCGCTCCCGCTATATCGTGCTGGAGCGGAACCTCAGCGCCGAGGCGGTCGAGCAGCTGCGCGAACTTGGAATGCGGGCGGTCATCCTTGAAGAGCAGTACCGCCGCCGTTACAACTACGAAACCCTGGCTTCGCACGTGGTCGGATATGTGAACCACGAACTGACCGGCATGTCCGGACTCGAATCATCATACAACAGCTATCTGGGCGGGCTGGATGGACAGCGGCAGGTGCGGCGGGACCGCAGCGGCCGTATTCGGGCCTATGTCGGTGCACCGCGCCGCCTTCCGCAACAGGGCCACACCCTCGTGACCACCATCGATGCGCACATCCAGGCCATTGCCGAGGAAGAACTCAGAAAAGGAGTGAATCGCGCCCTGGCCCGCAGGGGTTCCATCATTGTCATGGATCCCCGGACAGGTGCCATCAAGGCCATGGCATCCTACCCGGATTTCGACCCCAATTACCCCGCATCCTCCCCTCCCGAGAACCGGCGCAACACCATCATATCGGATATGATCGAACCCGGCTCCACGTTCAAGCTGGTCACCGCCGTGGCCGCGGTGGAGAACGGACTCGTGGATTTTGACGAGCAGTTTGACACCGGTGACGGACGACGGCTCATCAGCGGCCAGATGATGCGGGATCATGATCCGCTGGGGACGGTCAGCTTTCACGAAGCCATCCAGAAATCATCCAATATCGCTACTTCCGAGGTGGCCGGACGGCTCTCCTCCGACATGCTCTACCAGTACGCACGGAATCTCGGTTTCGGTTCGCAAACCTATATCGATCTGCCGGGCGAGGAGGCCGGCCGCCTTCGCAAGCCATACGAGTGGTCGGCGGTCTCCAAGCCCTGGATCTCCATCGGCTACGAAGTTCAGGTCAACCTGATGCAGCTGGCCCAGGCATATGCCGCATTTGCCAACGACGGTTTGATCATGCGGCCTTATGTCGTGGATCGTGTCCTGGATGAGCGGGGAAGGGTGGTGCACCAGAACCGGCCCGAAACCATCCGCCGCGCAATCCGTCCAGAGACCATCGAAAAGCTTCGTCCGGTGTTTGAAAGCGTGGTCTCCGACTCCGGCACGGCCGCCTATGCCCGGATCGACGGATTCAGCATAGCCGGAAAAACAGGCACCGCCCAGAAATTCATCGATGGCCGTTATCGCGCCCGGTACATCGCCTCCTTTGCGGGGTTCTTTCCATCGGAAAACCCCAGCTACGTCACCCTGGTCATGATCGACGAACCCCGGCTCAGCTACTACGGCGGATTCATTGCCGGCCCCGTCTTCCGCAACGTCGCGCTTCGCCTGGTCGGGCTGGATGATGAGCTGCATCTCAGATTGCCGCAGGATGAGCCCCGGCTCCCGCTGGCTGTCGTTCCCGATATCCGGGGCATGCATCGCGATGAGGCACGGGCCGTGCTCAGCGACTACAACATCCGCCACCGTTTCACCGGCAACGGCGAATATGTGGTTGCCCTTGCGCCGGAGCCGGGCGAGCAGATCCAGCGTTCCGATCCCCTTCGTGTCACACTTTCGCACAGCATCAGCAGCGACACTACCCGCATCAGCGATCGCCATGCCAGTATCCCCGATGTGCGGGGCATGAGCATGAGAAAAGCTTCCGTCTGGCTGCGTCAGTCCGGTTTTGACGTTGAAATGGTTGGATCGGGTACCGTCTATGCGCAGTTCCCGCTGGCCGGACAGCAGTACCGGACCGGACAGACCGTCACCATTCGCGGGCGGGCCCGTGACCTGCCCACCATATTGTCACACCGGGGGCGCTGATGAAGACAGCGGAACTGCTCCATATCATCCACCCCCTGCAACAGTCCGGCTCCTATGAGGGGCCATTGGGACGGCTGCGCCTCGACTCCCGGTCCGTGCGAAAAAACGATATGTTCATAGCACTTCGCGGAACGGCATCCGACGGACACCTGTTCATCCGCGATGCCATCAGAAAAGGCGCCCGTGTGGTGGTCTGCGAGCACATCCCGGAAGATCTCCTCAGCGAAGACCTGCTGTTTCTCCAGGTCGCCGACACCCGCGCCATTATCGGCGACCTGGCCCAGGCATTTGCCCGCCATCCCGCCCGCAGCATGAAAATGGTCGGAGTGACCGGCACCAACGGCAAGACCACCGTCTGCACGCTGGTCTACCAGGTCCTGCGCAAGCTCGGATACAATGCCGGCTTGCTCGGAACGGTCGAAACCCGCATCGGCGACCGTGTCATCGAAAGCCGCCTCACCACACCCGATGCGGTCAGTCTCGCTGAGACCCTCGAGGAGATGGCCGCCATCGACACGGCGTTTGCCGTCATGGAAGTCTCTTCCCACGCCCTGGAGCAGCAGCGCGTTGGCGGTATCCGGTTTGATGTGGCCGCATTCACCAACATCAGCCAGGACCATCTCGACTATCACCGCGACATGGCCTCCTACATCGATGCCAAGAAACGCCTCTTCACCATACTGGATGACAAGGCCGTTGCCGTTGTCAACCGCGATGACCCCGAATCCTTCAAGATCACCGAGGGATGCCACGCCGATATCTGGGAGTTCAGCTTCCGGGAGGATCGCGATTTTCGCATCCTGGACGAAGGTCCGGATGGATTGGTGCTCGACCTGGACGGTGCCATCGTGAGCACTCCGCTCACCGGACGCTATAACGCCTATAACGTTGCCCAGGCCTACCTGATCTGCCTGGCGCTGGGTTGTGCAAAAAACAATGTTGCAGCGGC
>SKYW01000013.1 GCA_007127695.1 Balneolales bacterium
ACCGATCGATGACATAAGATACGATCTGAGGATCGGTCGCATCTTCCAGCAACTTATTCTCTATGATGTTGTTGATGTAGATGTAAGCCATAAGGTCGGCCTCAATGACAGGTTGCGGATTGACTACATCACTTACCTGCATCATGGGCACTCGGTCAGGAAAATCATCTATCATGGACACATCGTATTCACAGGACAACAGAAAGACGGAAATCAGGAGTGGAGCGAAATATTTTAACATGGTTGCTACCTCGCTGTTTTTTTTGACGGATTACTAACGTACTCCACGGTACAACAAGTAATACAACCTAAATATGTAACGTATCCGATATGCCGTTATTCTAACTAATTACGCTGTGATAACAGACCAGACTATGTCCTTTTATCAAACACATCCGCCAGAAACAGGATGTGCTCTGCAAGTTCCGTGTTGATGAGCTCGGCTCCCTTGTGGATGTCCTCCCTGCTCACGTTGGCAGCAAACCGCTTGTCCTTGAGCTTTTTCGTGACGGATTTGGCTTTCATACCGCTGAACCCATCCGGCCGCATCAGCGAAACGGCATGCATGAACCCGCTGATTTCGTCACAGGCAAACAGGTAGCGTTCGATCTCGGATTCCGGCTCCGTGCCGGTCCGCTCGGGCGCGTGCGCGCGGATGGCACCCAGCACATCCTCCGGCAGGTCGGTCTCGGGGAAAACCTGCTCCAAAGCAAAGTTAGGATGCTCGTCCGGTTTCTTTTCCCAGTCGAGGTCGTGCAGCAGTCCGGCAAGCCACCAGTTGTGGGTGGTCTGCTCGTCTTTTCCAAGCTTTTTGGCATAGGCCTCCATGGCATCGGCAACCATGCGGCAGTGCAGCTGGAGGTTCTCGTTTTCAATCCACGTAGTGAGCAGTTGCCCGGCTTCCTGTCGGTTCATGACGCTCCGTTTTATCGGTTTGTTTTTTTGCTGATCAGGTCACATATTAACAGCTTATACGGCGTAATACAATGACAAAATTTCACGGAAGTGCCATCACATGTGACAGCATGGAAAAACAAAAGGGGGATTGCAGATTCCGGTCCCATTGTAAGCGTCACCAAACCTTATTGATCAGTAACATATAATATGGCTGTTTTCACCGGCTATTTCTCCAGGTTGTACAATGACGAAAAACGTTTGCGTCGGGTCTATATCAGCCTCTTCGGGGTGATCATGATATCCGGACTGCTCACAGCCGGGAACATCCCGGAGCAGAACGGTCACTACGGATTATGGTCAGTGATGCCGCCCCTGGTGGCCATCCTGCTGGCGTTCTGGACCCGCGAGGTGATCAGCTCGCTCTTCGCCGGGATCCTGCTTGGTGGCATCATCTCCGGCAAACCGAACATCATCGCCGACTTCCTGATCCCGTCCATCGGCACCGAAAGCTTCGCCATGATCCTGCTCGTTTACCTGTGGGCGCTGGGCGGTCTGATCGGCATCTGGACCCGCACCGGCGGCGCCGAGGTCTTTGCCACCCGGGCAAGCCAGTGGATGGTGCGCGGACCCCGATCCGCCAAATTCTTCACCTGGATCATGGGTCTGATCTTCCACCAGGGCGGGACCATCAGCACGGTGCTCACCGGCGCCACGGTCCGGCCGGTCGCCGACAAAAAACGCGTCTCCCACGAAGAGCTGGCTTACATGGTGGACTCGACCGCATCCCCCGCAGCCACCATCATCCCGTTCAATGTCTGGCCGTTCTACGTGAGCGGACTCATCATCGGCACCCTGCCCATGTTCGCCACTACACAGGATGGGGTCCGCTTTTTCTTCAGCGCCCTGCCGTTCAATTTCTACGCGATCTTCGCACTGATCCTGACCCTGCTCTTCGCCCTCGAGCTGTTGCCGTTCGTCCCCGGGAAGAAAATGCGCGCAGCCATCCGGCGGGCCCGTGACAGCGGCGAGCTGAACCACCAGGACGCCACTCCCATGGCCGCCAAAGAACTGACCCGCAGCAGGGTCCCGAAAGACTACAATCCCGGGCTGATCGACTTCTTCGGTCCGATCGGCGCGCTGCTCGGCGTGGCCATCCTGCCATACCTGATCACCTATTTCGTGATGGGCCGGCGGGACGATCCGCTGCTGCTGATCGCCGAGGCGTTCGTGATCGCCGTGCTGGTCGGTATGGGCATCGCCATCCTGAAAGGCATGAGTCTGAAGGATGCGGTCGGTGGTTTTGTGGACGGGTGCAAAGGCGTAACCATCGGCGCCATCATCCTGGCGCTGGCTGTCTCCCTGAAAGAGGTGGCTGATGCAGTCGGGACGGCCGACTACGTCGTGGCCATGATCGGGGACCTCATCCTCCCGTTCCTGCTTCCGGGAGCGCTGATGGTCCTGTGCATGATCATCGCGTTTTCGACCGGCACATCCTGGGGCACCTACGCGGTTGTCTTTCCCGTGGCCATCCCGCTGGCATGGGCGGTACTGCCGGACCCGTTCTTCCTGACGCTCTGCTTCTCGGCCGTGATCGGTGGCAGCGTGTTCGGCGACCAGTGCTCACCGATATCCGACACCACCATTTTGTCGTCGCTGGCGACCGGTTGTGACCTGATGGATCACGTCTACACCCAGTTCCCGCTGGCCATTACGGCAGGTCTGCTGGCCATCATCAGCTATGCGGTCACGGTCCTGCTATTTGTGTGACAGCCGCCGCTCTTTAGTTTTCTTTTATCGGATATTTCTCTACGTTCAGAGTGGAATTCTGCACTATTTAAAAATTATTATGGAAACTGAAATTCTGATTGTACTGACGATACTGGGCATTACGGTGATCATGCTGGTCACCGAAGTGGTGCGCATCGATGTGACCGCCCTGCTTGCCATGCTGGCCCTGAGCTGGACCGGCATCCTGTCCACCAGCGAAGCGCTCTCGGGTTTTTCGAGCAACGCGGTAGTCGCCATGATCGCGGTCATGATCATGGGGGATGGCATCTCCCGGACCGGGATGATGGCCCGGTTTTCAAAAAAGGTAGTAGCAAAGGTCGGCAGCAACAAAACCGGCATCTTAGGGGTGATGTCCCTCTCGGTAGGCACCATATCCGGAGTCATTCAGAACATCGGTGCGGCGGCCCTGTTTTTGCCGAGTATCCTGGATATTGCACGCCGGACAAAAATTTCGGTCTCGGCGCTTATCATGCCCATCGGTTTTGCCGCGATCATCGGCGGCACGCTCACCATGGTTGGCTCCGGTCACCTGATCCTGACCAACGACCTGCTCATGAGTGCGGACCTGGAACCATATGGACTCTTTGCCGTAACCCCGGTGGGCATCGTCCTGCTGGTGGCTGCCATTTTGTTCTTTCTGGTTTTTGGGAAATACCTTCTTCCGCAGGATACGGAAGGCGGTCAACAGGAGTTGACCGAGCAGGAAAAAGTGATGGAGACCTTTGAATTATCCCGGAGCATCCGGTACTTCCGCATTCCGACCGTGAGTCCGCTTGTGGACAAAACCCTGGAGGATTCAGGTATATGGCGTGATTATCATCTCAACATCCTGGCCCTGGCCGGAAAGAAGTATGTGAAATACGCTCCCTGGCGTGAAACACGCTTTGAGGCCGACCAGATTCTGGCATTGTACGGGGATTCGGAGCGCATCGACCAGTATGTATCCGATTACAAGCTCGAGCCCGTGACCTATGCCCCGATGTTTCATGGCATCGATGATCATGCGGAATCAGGTTTTGTGGAGGTGATCATCCCGCCGCGTTCGGAGCTTGTGGGAAAGACCATCCGGAAATTTTCCATGCGGAAACGGTATGCGGTGGAACCGCTTATGATATTCAGTCAGGGCAAGAAGATCGAGGGGGATATTTCCGATCATGAAATCCTTGCAGGAGATACTTTTATTGTATACGGTCCCTGGTCGCACATCCAGGAGCTTCAGCAAAGCGAGCCGTTTGTTGTTGCCACGCCGTTTGAAGCCGAACCGCGGGACCGGTCCAAGACCTGGGTAGCCGCCGGCAGTTTCGGGCTGGCCATCGCCCTGGCGCTCACCGGTTTTTCCATCTCCATCGCCTTTCTGACCGGGGCCATGGCCATGGTGCTGACCCGGGTGATGTCCATCCAGGAGGCCTACCGGGCCATCGAATGGAAGGTGGTGTTCCTGCTGGTCGGACTCATCCCTCTTGGCGTGGCCATGCAGAACAGTGGAGCCGCCGAATTCCTGGCTCAAAACGTGATGGGCGTGGTGGAGGGCAGCCATCTTCTGGTACTGCTTCTCACGGTGGGTGTGCTGGCGACCGGCTTCTCGCTGGTCATGTCCAACGTGGGCGCCGTGGTGGTCCTTGCGCCGCTGGTCGTGAGTATCGGGACCCTTGCCGGGGTGGATCCGCGTCCGCTCGTACTGCTCGCCGCCGTTTGCGCTGGCAACTCCTTTGTGCTCCCCACACACCAGGTCAATGCCCTGCTGATGACCGCCGGGGGATACAAGACGCGCGATTATTTCAAGGCCGGCGGGGGCATGACCATCGTCTTCCTTGCCGTGGCCGTCAGCTTTTTCTATTTCGCATTTTTCTGAGGATGAGGGGGCTGGCCAGTGCAGAAGCGCCGGCCAATGGAGGTGATGCCGGCATGGACTGAGGAACGGTTTGCCAAGTAAGCGCGGCGGACTAATTTGGAACCGTACTGAATTGGACCTCAATATGACATCCTCCCTGTAAATCCGTATATTACGCTCCTTTATCAAATGACAGGACTGTCCCATGTCAGCGGAACAACCCATCTGCGTTGTCAAATACGGTGGCAACGCCATGACCGATGCCGGTCTGAAAAAACAGGTCATCCAGCAGATTTGCCTGTTGCAGAACTTTGGCTATAACGTGGTCATTGCCCATGGGGGTGGACCGTTCATCAAAAAAGCGCTGCTTCAGGCGCAAATTGAATCGGAATTCATCGATGGTCACCGCGTGACCACCCCCGAAGCGCTCGAACACGTGGAAACCGCCCTGAAAGGCCAGGTTAACGGCTCGCTCGTCCGGCTCGTCAACCAACTGGGCTACAAAGCGGTGGGCCTGTCCGGCAAGGACGGCAAGATTGCCACGGCCGTCAAACGCATCCACAGGAAACTGGTGGATGGCCACACCGAGGAGCACGACCTGGGCCGGGTCGGAGATGTAGTCAGCATTGATACGCACCTGCTGGAGCTGCTGCTGGCGCACGGATACATTCCCGTAATGGCCTGCCTGGCCGCCGATGTCGATAGCAACGAATACAACGTGAATGCCGACATGTTCGCCGGACACCTGGCCGGTGCGCTCAAAGCCGAGAAGTTCATCGTCCTCACCGATGTGGACGGACTCATGCGGGACAAGGACGATCCAGCCACGCTCATATCCAACCTCCGGATTTCTGAAATCGGCACGCTCAGGCAGGAAGGTGTCATCCAGGGCGGCATGATGCCTAAGATCGAGGCCTGCGAAATCGCCCTGAAAAACGGCGCCGGCTCCGCGGTGATCCTCAACGGCACCGTCCCGGAGCAGCTCGAAGCGGTCGGCAGGCGGCAGTCCGTTGGAACTACCATCACAAACTGATTCATGAAATGTCCATGACCTGGTATGATCCCGGACACACGGGAGCATGATCATCATCGTCATGGACATTCTATGTGACCTTATGATTCAGAAATTATAAACACATGAAATGAACATGACAGCCTTCGGCTGACTCATATGAGCATGATCAAATCCTGTCATGTGAATTCATTCTGACATTATGAATCAATGATTATAAACAGATGAAATGTCCATGACCGGGCAAGACCCCGGACACACAGGAGCATGATTATAATCGTCATGGACATTCTATGTGACCTAATGAATCGAAGAATATAAACACATGAAAAAGAAGAAAATCGGCGTGATCGGGGCCACGGGCTACACCGGCTCCGAGATCGTCCGCATACTGTCGCAGCATCCCGGGGTGGAAATTGCCCTGATCACCTCCGAAGCGCGCGCCGGGGAACGGTTCTCCGACGTCCATCCGTTCTTTCTGGGCATTGTGGATGACGTGCTTCATCCGGCCGACAAGGTCGACGACACGGAACTGGACCTGGTTTTCCTGGCCCTGCCGCACGGCGTCTCGATGGATTACGTCAAACGTTTTGCCGGACGTGATTTCCGCATCGTCGACTTTTCCGGCGACTTCCGGCTGGGGTCGCCCGATGTCTACGAGGAGTGGTATCCCAAAAAACATGTCTGGCCGGAGGGGTTCCGCGATGCGGTCTACGGACTGCCCGAGCTGTATGCCGATGTCATACGCGAAGCACCGCTGGTGGCCAATCCCGGCTGCTTCCCGACCGGGGCGATCCTGGCGCTGGCCCCGCTTGTGGACAAGCGGCTGATCGCCGGCGATGGGATCATCATCGATTCCAAAACCGGCGTGACCGGGGCGGGCATCAAGGCCTCCG
>SKYW01000143.1 GCA_007127695.1 Balneolales bacterium
GTGATTTGGATTCACTTGCGCCTAGTATATCAAAAAAACAGGGTGAAATGCAACCGCCGGCAGCTGCTCGATCGCAAATCCATGCTGAGGCGTCACGATTTCCAGACCTGCCCTTCCCGGATCCCTTCGTGTCCGTTCATGGCGTTGCGGGTGTCGATGATGCAGGCGGACCATTTCGCCAGCTGGCCGTAGTCCACATCGGTGTGGTTGGTGGCGATGACAACGGCATCGAAGCCGGAGACGGTTTCCTCATCCCAGGCCACCGACGGCGTTCCGGCCCAGTGCCCGTGCTCGCGGCTGGGTTTGATCACTGGCACGTAGGGATCGTAATAGGCCACTTCAGCGCCCATTTCGGTGTACAGGTCCATAAGCTTGTAGGTTGGCGATTCGCGGTCATCGTCCACATCGGGCTTGTAGGCCAGCCCAATCAGCAGGATGCGGCTGCCGTTGACCGACTTTTTGTGCGCGTTGAGCGCCTCAATGGTGCGGCGCAGCACGTAACGCGGCATGTCGGTGTTGACCTCGCCTGCCAGCTCGATAAAGCGGGTGTTCTGCTCGTACTGGCGAGCCTTCCAGGTCAGGTAGAACGGGTCGATGGGGATGCAATGTCCGCCCAGGCCCGGACCCGGCGTGAATTTCATGAAGCCGAACGGCTTGGTGTCGGCGGCATCCAGCACTTCGTGGACGTCGATGTCCATGGCGTGGAAGACGACCTTGAGTTCGTTGACCAGGGCGATGTTGACCGAACGGAAGATGTTTTCGGTGAGCTTGACGGCCTCGGCGGTTGCGGTGTCGCTTACGGGTACGGTCTGGACGATGGCCGTGTCGTACATGGCGCATGCGAGGGTGAGCGCATCCTGGCCGTGTCCACCCACCACTTTGGGGATTTTGGCGGTATTGAAGTTGGCGTTGCCGGGATCCTCGCGTTCCGGGCTGTAGGCCACATAGAAGTCGGAGTCGGCGCTGAGGCCGGAAATCTGCTCGAGCATCGGGATGATAAGTTCTTCGGTGGTGCCGGGATAGGTGGTTGATTCCAGGATCACGAGCTGACCGCGGCGCAGGTGCGGGGCGATGGTACGAACGGTGCCCTCGATGTAGGTCATATCGGGCTCGCGGTGCTCGTCCAGCGGTGTAGGTACGCACAGCAGCACGGCGTCGGCTTCGGGGATGCGGTTGAAGTCGATGGTGGCGTCGCACAGTTCCGAGGCGGCCAGCTTCTGCATCATCGGTTCGCCGAGGTGTTTTATATAGGAGCGTCCGGCCTTGATGGCGTCGACCTTGTTGCTGTCGATATCGAAGCCGAGCACGGGCATCTGCTTTTCGTGGAAGGTCCACATGAGCGGCAGGCCGACATAGCCGAGGCCTACGATGCCGATGGTATAGGTGCGGTTATTAATTTTTTCAAGCAGGGAGTCCAGGCCTGCGCCGGTGGATGTGTTATGCGTCATGGTGTGGATACTGGAAACGGTGTTTATTTAGATTCTGGAAAACGAAGATGGAAAATACCAAGATGCCTGTTCGGAAAAAAACGATATCCGTCAGGGATCGATTGCCGCCGGGTCTCCGGCAAGCAGCGTCTCGTTCATGCACGGGAAGTCAGACCCCGGGTCGTGAGAACCGGTACCAGGCGAGTCCGATTGTGAATAACCCGGGCCAGTGAGACCCGGGACAGCTGGGTCCGATTGTGAATAACCCGGGCCAGTGAGACCCGGGACAGCTGGGTCCGATTGTGAATAACCCGGGCCAGTGGAGCCCGAATCAGTTGTTATTAGTCCGTCCGGTACCTGAAAGGGTTCCAGTGGCGGTCCGTGGGACTGCTGCGCCCTTGGGCATTTCCTGCTTTTTTACCCGTGGGGATATATGGAACTGGGTGTCCTGCTCCCGGGAATCGTCCTTATCCCTTTTCTCCTCATCCCTTTTCTCCTCATCCCTGAGCAGTTCGCACGAATAACTTGGCACGATGTGCCTGAACTGCCGGCGGATCTCCATTCCATCCTGGCGGTCGGCAGCACGGAAAAGCTCTTCCAGCATTCCCTGGAAGACATTGGCGTCCGGACCGTTGGCCTTCGCCGTAAAGATCTTGGCGTGGCGTGTTGCGCTGGTTCCCTCCTCATCCGTGAGCAGTTCTTCGTACAGTTTTTCGCCTGGACGGATGCCGCTGAACGTAATTTCGATATCCACGTCGGGGGTGTAGCCGCAGAGGCGGATCAGGTCGCGGGCCAGGTCCACGATTTTCACGGGACTTCCCATATCCAGCACGTAGATGGAGCCGTTGTTGTTCAGTCCGCCGGCCTGCAGCACGAGCTGCGACGCTTCGGGGATGGTCATAAAGTAGCGTGTCATCTCGGGATGTGTGACGGTGACCGGTCCGCCGTTTTCAATCTGGCGCTTGAAGAGCGGCACCACGCTGCCGCGGCTGCCCAGTACGTTGCCGAAGCGCACGGATACGAAAGACTGGTTTTTGCCGGCGCGCAGGGAGGCGCGATGGACCACGTATTCGCCCACCCGCTTGGAGCAACCCATGACCGAGGTCGGGTTCACGGACTTGTCCGAGGAGATATTCACAAACCGCTCGATGTCATATGCAAGGGCGAGTTCCACCAGATTGCGGGTGCCGCCGACGTTGTTCAGGATGGCCTGGTCGGGATTGGCCTCCATGAGCGGCACGTGTTTGTGGGCCGCGGCGTGGAAGACAACCTGCGGACGGTGTTTTTTGAAGACATGTTCCAGCGAGTGGTAGTCGCGGACATCGGCGATGACCGGCGTAAAAGTTACCTGTGGATAGGCGTTGCGGAACTCCCCTTCCACCTTGAAGATGCTGTTTTCACCGCGGCCGAGCAGCAGAATGTGTTTCGGGGAAAACTTGACGAGCTGCCGGACGATCTCGCTGCCTATGGATCCGCCGGCACCGGTCACGAGTACGGTCCGGCCGTAGAGGTACCTGGATATCGGCGCCACGTCAAGCTCCACCTGCTCACGTCCCAGCAGGTCGGCCACATCCACCTTGCGGAGTTTGGCGATATTGAATTTACCGCTGAGCAGTTCATAGAGTCCGGGCATGATTTGCGATTCTATTCCCGCCTCCTGTGCCAGGGTGACCACCTTGCGTATGATATCACCCGAGACGGTAGGCATGGCGATGATCACTTTGTCCACGTCGTAGCGCCGGGCCAGTTCGGGCATGTCGTCCAGTGATCCGAGGATGGCATATCCCAGGTACCACTCTTTCTGTTTGATGGGGTTGTCATCCAGGAAACCGACGATATCCATGTAGGATTCGGGATGGCGGCGCACCTCGCGGGCCAGCATGGTTCCGGCTTCACCGGCTCCGGCCACGAGTACGCGGGAGACTTTCCGGGTGGAATGGCGCACATCTGTCCGTCGGATCGTCTCGCTGCGGATACGGGCAAACAGTCGGACGCTGCTCAGGAGCAAAATGGTCATTCCCGCCTCTATTACGGGCACGCTTCGCGGGATGTAGAAGCCCTGGCGGATGAAAAAGAGCATTGCAACCACCATCAGTGTCACTACGGCAACACCCTGGATGATGCGGAAAAGATCCCAGACGCCGATTTTGCTCCAGCTTTGGAGGTGGAACCGGAAAAGATAGAGCACGGCGGCTTTGATGGGGATGGCCATGGCCGTGACAACGGCGATATCGCCCGCATGTTGGGCTACCTGCGTTTCAATCCGCAGAAAATAGGCCAGTGGCAACGCGAGCGTCCACAGTGTCAGGTCGGTCAGGTATTTCAGGAAAAGTCTCATGATGGGTTACCTCTTATCCTCTTGCTCTTGATTTGCTCTCAGGATCTTGATGTGCATCGGGGAAACCATTGGCGGATTCCCCGGCGATGATGGCGAACATGTTTTCCATGTATCGCTGGGTTGTTCCGGCCACGTGCGGGGTGATGACGACCTGCGGCATGGTCCAGAACGGATGATTTTGCGGGAGCGGCTCTTCTTCAAACACGTCGAGTACGGCACCGGCGGGAATGCCGCTGCGCAGTGCTTCGATCAGGGCGGATTCGTCGACCACCGGGCCCCGGGATACGTTGATCAGCAGGGAGCCCGGACGCATGCGGCCCAGTACGCCGGCGTCGATCAGTCCGCGCGTCTGCGGGGTGAGCGGCACGGAAAGTACAAGGATATCGCACCAGGCGGCAAGTTCACCCACCTCTGTGACATCGTATATTTGCTCCACCCCTTCCAGTTCGGGCTGCCGGATATCGCATCCGCGAATTGCAAAGCCGAACGGGATGGCACGTGTGACGAGGCGGGTGCCGATGTTTCCCAGTCCGACGATGCCGAGACGTGTGCCGGCAAGTTCCGTCAGCCAGCTGCGCTGCCAGGCGCGCCGGTGCTGCTGGTCTCGAAACTGATGGAACTGCTTGGCTTGGACAAGTATGCCGCCGATGACATATTCGGCGATGGCGGTGGCGTTCACTCCTGCGGAGGTGGTGACGGTGATACCGTCAAGATCGAGGCCCAGCGCATCCAACCGGTCGCGGCCGGAGCTTGTAAGGTGTATACGATTCGGTCGTGGGATGCGCTTGAGGGCCTCGGGAAGCCAGTCGAGCGGTGGGGTTATGACCAGCTCGAACGCTTGGCCGGAGGGAATGTCTTCCGGATTTCCGGCAAAAAAGCGGGTCATGCCGGGCAGGTAGCGGTCGAACAGCTCCTCAAGGTGCGTCCGCTGCCGGTCCAGCACATCCGGTTTCTGCAGAAATAGGGCGTTGCTGTGGGTCATACCGTAAGGGCCTCCCGTTTAGATGAAAGGAAATTGCGAACGGCGATGACCAGCTTGCGGCGATTGTCCTCAAGCTGTTTCTGGCTGGATTTGCGGAATCCGTCCAGGCACTCATCCAGCCGCTTGATCTCGTTGGGCAGGTTTATCTTGGACTTGAGCTCCGTGACGTCGTTGATGCCCATTCGGAACGCGCGCGACAGGATCACCATTTCGGAGTGAAGCCGGATGTGCTCGCCGAGGATGAGTTTGGCAGGCACGGCGTCTTTCCTGCCTACGCGGGCTACACCGCCGAAACCGAACCGGATGTCGTGCTGCTGGATCTTGCGCGCGGCGTACTCCACGATACCGCCGCTCAGCAGTTCAAACATAAAATCGAGTCCCATGCCCAGGTGCAGGTCGTTCAAGCCCAGGTGGATCTCGTCGATGCCGGCGCTGTATTCAAGGATGTCGTCGATGCGCGTGAGTGCCTGCGGTGTCTCCAGCAGCAGGCAGAGTCGGACCCGTCCGTCGATGAGCCGGATCACCTTCTCCACCTCATCGGCCGTGTTGAACATGGGGAGCATGATCAGGTCGGTGCCGGCTTCGATGGAGGCATCGATTTCCATGTATGACTCGGGGTGGACCGGGTTGATGCGCGTCATGATCTCGGCGTCGGGGAGCCGTTTGCGGATGGCGCCCACATCGTCGGAGGTGCTCAGCGCCATGTGGGTATCGAGGAAGCCCTGCCGCTCGTATTTCCCCATCCACTCCATGTCGACGAAGATGCGGTTCACTCCGCTCTCCCAGGCGTATTGCGCCATATCGGGTTCATTTGTGATGAACATGTAAATCATGAGTTCTCCTTCAACTCTTTGTGTGCATGCGGTGCCCATTTTTCACGATAGGCACGCCAGTTTTTGGACTCGTCGCCATAAATGCCTCTGGCTGTAACAACAACCAGGACTGTCTGCAATAAGATTCCAATGTCTCGTAAAAAGCCCGGGTTTCGGGCGTAATCATTATCATATTCGAGTTGCTGCTCCCAGCTCAGGCTTCTTCGTCCGCGGACCTGGGCCAGGCCGGTGATGCCGGGGCGGACCCGGAAGCGGTCTTCGAACCAGTGCGGTACCACTTCGAGCTGTTCGGGGATGACGGGACGGGGTCCCACCAGGCTCATCTCCCCTTTCAGGATGTTCAAAAGTTGCGGAAGTTCGTCGAGGCTGGTCAGACGCAGGAAGCGTCCGGCCCGCGTGATGCGCTGATCGGCGCCGGCGCTGACGACCTGTTCGGCGTGCTGGTCGATGACGGCGGGGTCGCGGTGGGTCATGGTGCGGAACTTGAGCACGTGGAACGGCTCCCGGTTGCGTCCGATCCGTTTCTGCCGGAAGAAGACAGGTCCGGGCGAATCGGCTTTGATCCACACCGCCAGCAGCACCAGCAGCGGTGACAGGACCACAAGAGCCAGAAATGAGGATGTTATGTCAAACAGTCGCTTCAATGCGTTCGCTTTGGGTTGCAGGTTGCTGTTTCTGTAGCTGATTGTGCTGTTGCGGTTTCTTGTGCGATTGGGTTTGCTCTTGTCGTTTCTGTGCCTGTGGCTGTCCCCGCTGCAATTCCGCCTCTGTCAGATGATCTTCCGGCAGGGGCTCTACGAGTTCCAGCGCCTCCAGGATGATGCGATTGA
>SKYW01000197.1 GCA_007127695.1 Balneolales bacterium
AAGAATCAAGGTCAATGCCATCAGTGACCATTACTTTCTGGAACTGGAGTATTTTTTATACTTCCCGGAATCCATACGGATGGAAAAAGTTTTAAAATTAATGCGTTATCCCGATTTCCAGCCTAATCCACCTGAGCTTTGCTGGTCAGAAGGATTTAAGGGATCCAAGGGGATGTTCGATCTCAAGTTCTATTTTGGCTCTGGAACAAACTGGATCAGCTACACGCGTGATGAATGGCTTGATATCATAGCAAACAAGACAGGATCACTATTGTCCCTGGTGGAAACAAGCGAGCTATCAGCTATGGGAGGTTATGATAAAATGGGAATGGAATTATTGAAAGATGCCCTTGTCGGTGTCTGGAAATCCTGGTTTGGAGATTGATGAAAGCAAAGCCGGCCGACCTGTTTCCCAATAGTAGCCGACCTCCGTCAGGACAGTCGCCACCAGGTTGTCCTTGTCCCCCTGCACCCTGCACCCTGCACCCTGCACCTGGCACCTGGCACCTGGCACTCTGCTTCCTGCACCCTGCACCCTGCGCCTGGCACCCGGAACCATCCCCCAATTGTAACTAAACAAAACTAATCTGATATTCCACGTATCCGTAATTTTTCAACATATTCGCTACCCCCATGCAAGAAATTATCGATGCCCTGATCAGTTTCCGGAACCAGCGCGACTGGGAGCAGTTCCACAATCCCAAGGATCTCGCGGTAGCCCTGAACGTCGAGGCCGGCGAACTGCTCGAACAGTTTTTGTGGAAGCGGCCGGAGGATGCGTCAAAGGAGAAGGTCAGGGAGGAGCTGGCCGACGTCTTTGCCTACGCGTTTCTGCTGGCCGAAAAGTATGATTTCGATGTCAAGGAGATCGTCCTGGAGAAGATCAAATCCAACGACCGCAAGTATCCGGTGGATAAGGCCAGGGGCACGGCACGCAAATATACCGATTTATGATCATATACAAGAACTCTGCCGAAGGGTTCCGGCGGGATGTGGATACCAACCAGATTGTAGACCGCATCAAGGAGGCGTTTTTTGAGAAGACCGGCAAGATCCGTTTTCATCCCGGCGAGGACATGTCGTGGCAAAATTCGCTGATGTTCATGGACAGGGTGCTGCAGCGGTCAGGCATCCCCGGCGATTGCGGCGTACTCATCGAATATAAACTCCCGTCCACATCCAAAAGGGTGGATATGATCATATCCGGCCGCGACGAGACGGGCAGCAAGAAGTTCGTCATCGTTGAATTGAAACAGTGGACCGAGGCGCAAAGCACCGACCAGAGGGACCTTGTCCAGACACCCTATTACAAGCACTACGTCACGCATCCATCCTACCAGGCCTCTTCCTACAAAGGTTTTTTGTCGGATTTCAACGAAAACGTCTACACACAAAAAATCACCCCTGTTGCGTGCGCCTATCTGCACAATTACAGCCGCAGTCATCCCGAACCCCTCACGGATCCGGTCTACGGGGAGTCCATATCCGACGCCCCGATCTACTTCAAAGATGATTACGAAAAGCTGGCGCAGTTTCTCCGCGATCACGTGGGACGCGGCCGCGGCATGGATATCATGTACGATATCGAATCCGGGAACATCCGGCCCAGCAAGCAGCTGATGGATCATGTCGTGGGCCTTTTCCGGGGCAACAGGGAGTTCCGCCTGATCGACGAGCAGAAGGTCATCTATGAAATGGCGCTGGAGCGCGGCCTGAACGCAGGCCGGAAGACGGTGATCCTGGTCAACGGCGGCCCCGGTACCGGGAAGTCGGTGGTCTCCATGAGTCTGCTTGGCGGATTCCTGAAAAAGCGGAAAAATGTCTTTTTTGTCGCGCCGAATGCGGCGTTTCGCAAGGTGATGCTGAACAAGCTTGCCGCAGGTGGGGACGGGGCCCGCGCCCGGCATCTGCTGACGGGATCCGGCAAGTATCTGGATACGCCGAAAGACACGTTTGATGTCATTGTCGTTGACGAAGCGCACCGGCTCAAAAACGAGTCGGCTTTCATGTATCAGGGGGAAAACCAGGTCGATGACATTGTCAATGCGGCCAGGGTCAGCATCTTTTTCATTGACGATGACCAGGTGATCCGTCCGGAAGACATCGGCTCCGTTTCGGAAGTCCGGCGCATCGCTGAACGGCACCAGGCCGAAATCATCGATTTGGAGCTGGCGACGCAGTTCCGCTGTTCCGGGGCGGACGGATTTGTCAACTGGGTTAATGACGTGCTTGATATCCGGGATACGGGCAACTTCGACGGATGGGACAAGAACGATTTTGTGTTCCGGATCGCGAATTCACCCAACGAAGTGCGCGAGTGGATCCGGCAGCGTGCCGGGGAGGGGTTCCGCGCGCGGATGCTGGCGGGTTATGCCTGGAAATGGACCGCCGCGAAGGACGGGAATCCAGATGCCGAAGTGGCCGATGTGGCCATCCCGGAGTTCGATTTTGCCATGCCCTGGAACTCCCGGAAGCTGGGGTCCACCTGGGCGATTAAGGAAGAAGGGCTGGATCAGGTAGGATGCGTGCACACCGCACAGGGACTCGAGTTTGATTATGTCGGTGTGCTGATCGGAAGTGATCTCCGGTTCCGGTTTTTGGGTGGACGGTCCGGCGAGGAAAAAACGCTGTTTGATGATGATGGAGTAATGGTGGATGCAGATCACGAGGCTTTGGAGTCAGCAGATGATACAGCCTTGGGAGCTGATGATGGCGAGGCCCTGGAGGATAGGGAGGATAAAACCCATGAGCCTGCGGATGATGAGGTCTTAGAGCGGGCGGAAGTCGGATATAAAGATATCTCTCATACTTCTGATTACAGATTAACATACAGGACACGCGCCGCACGCCGCGGAACATTCTACAGCAACTGGAAGGAATATCGTGACGCCAAGGGAAAGTCCGGACTCAAAGACCATCCCGAAGAGATGTGCCGAATGATCCGCAACATCTACCGCATTCTGCTGACCCGCGGCATGAAAGGCTGCTGTGTGTACCTTTCAGACAAGCCGCTGGAGCAGTACATCCGCGAACGGCTGGAGAAAACCTCGCAGTGATGAAACGAACGTTGGATTCAATAAACCAGCGATCAGGATTTGGAACCTGACCAACCAATGTAAAGGAATCCAGAAGGAATTTGAATTGAAGTTGAATCACTCAAAAAACGCTATTATACGTTCCCGATCTTCGTTTTCTTTGTCTCCCTTAAAAAAGATTTCAATGAAAACGATGCGCTTTTCTTTTTCAAACCATGCATAGACAATCCGCAATCCTGTGTTGCTTCCTTTTCCTGGTAGTGACCTGCAGGCCATTCTTCGGATTTTTATTATGCAATTATCCAGTCCCAGTCCACTGATTTCATAACTGAAGGGCGGTCGGGCTTCAGGATGGACGTGCAGTACTTTTTTTACAACTTCGAGATCTTCCGGTAGTGTGCGGAATCTCTTGGACAGCTTCTTCAGGTCTCTCTTAAACGGTTTGATCTCCTCAAAAGTCACGATAATTCTTCCGGTTCATCATAGTTGTATGTTTTTGCTGAGTAGGGAGGTTCCCGGTAAAATGCCAATTCATAATCGATGTATTCGCCCTCTACGGTAGCTTTCCAGGGCATGTCTTTATGAGAAAAATCACTGATTGCTTTGGCCGACCAGTCGGAATACTGCTGGATGACCTGGTCGAGGGTCTCTTTTTCTGCTCCATCCAACACCTTGAGATCCGCTTTTTCCAATGGCAGGTATCGTGTTTGCGGATAGCCGAAATACTCCGTTTTGATCTTTTGCAGTTTTCCCTCATTGACCAGATTTTCCAGAACCTGATCAAGATGCAGGGGAACGGGGCCATAGGGAAGTTTCCGGTAAGCTGCTCCAGTCAAGTGCTTCTCATAGGCTTCAAAATGGTTGAAGTCGGCAAAATAGAGCAGTTTGTAGACTACCGTTTCCCCCACATTGGGTTTTCCTGCACATTTTTCCAAAAGATAAAGCAGGACATTCTTGAACTTTTCGTACTCCGGCTTTTCCGGTGGTTTGGATACTCTTTCAGAAGCGGTATGGTAGGGAACCGAGGTGTCAAATACGGCACGCTGAGAGAATGAGTCCGAATAGATCTCCTCAATTGGAAAGTACAGGGCTTGCGATAGCCGGTGCAGTTCCAGCGCTGTCACGTTTCGCTTTCCCTGCTCAATCTGAGTAATAGCGGTCCGGGTCAGCCCAACCAATTTGGCCAGATCTCCCTGTGTCAGTCCCTTTCTGCTTCTGTAATGCTCGATTCGTTGCCCGATTTCTGTTTTATCCAGCATAAATTTCACCCCGGTTTTATGTATTAGCAATAAGATAAACCTTGTTCTAATTATAAACAATTAATTGTTGGAAATACGTACGTACCACACCACTCGCCAGACGCCGGCCACGTCACGCTGACGCCGGAGCTTGCATGGATCGGGACGTATCCCGCGTTGGTTGCCTTTTCGACGGCTACCGTCCTTGAAATTGGCGCTTATTACATTCCGTGGCTGGACAATCTCCTGGACACCATCGCCATCCCGGCCGCATTCATCGCCTGAGCGCATCCAACCGGTGGATGGTACACGGGATGTCCCTGTGCACAAATTATGGAAGTTGACTTCCATAATTTATGTTTTTTTCTTCAATGAAGAGTCCAGATAATCCCCGGCAGTGCACACGCGGATCAGTGAATTTCGAAAATCACGCAGATTCCGCGTGATGATCGCCTCAATGTTTCCGGCCTCAAGCGCGGCAAAATGTTGCACGCCGTCCTCAAGATCCCTGAAATCCGACCGAATGGCCATCGCGACAGCACGATGCGAGACCGGAATGATATGTACATACTTCATCAAGCCGGCAATGGCCTTACGCGCGATCTCCGCATCACCGTATTTTGCAAGCATATACCATGCCGTGGTGATACTTGTAGCGGTGGTGTGCAAACGAACCTGTTCCTTTTCGGCTTGCTCAAACATCCGAATGGCCTCCCTGTGATATGGCTCGCGACGTGCCAGTATATCGATCAGGATGTTGGTGTCCACAAACAAATCCTTCATCCAATTGTTCCCCGTCCTTTCACCCGATTACCCGGTTACCGGTGGCGATCAAGCCTAAAATCACGCAGCGTTTCCTTTTCATCGAAGTCGTCCGGCACGCTCACAACCCCGTAGAAAGTGGCGAATTCAGCAGGAATGGAATCTTCCGCCGCCTCTTCCCGCCTGCCGGAACCCGTTTTTTCGGACAAGTATTTCTCAACCATGTCCGACACAGAAGATCCGCTTCTCCGCGCATGCTCTTTGGCCTGCCGGATCACCTCTTCATCCAAATACAGCGTCAGCTTCTTGTTTTTCTTCGTCATGACACGATTGTACGTATAGTAATTATTTATACGTATAATAATAAAGACATCCACTAAATCCAACTACTGACGAGTACTGTTTTGTGCCCTCTATGAGCATCCCACCTGTGGCATACGTTCCCGTCTTTCAGATTTACTGGACATGGATATTTGACTATTCTTCACGAATCCGGAATAATTTTCAGAAGATTAAAAAGAAATTTAAATTGGCTAAATGAAAGCTGCCGTCTACCATGCATTTGGAAAACCGCTGACCATCGAGCGCCTGCCCGATCCCACCCCTTCCGAGGACGGGGTGGTCATCCGCGTCAAGGCCACGGGCCTTTGCAGGAGCGACTGGCACGGATGGATGGGCCACGATCCCGATATCCGCCTGCCCAACGTTCCGGGCCATGAACTTGCCGGTGTGGTTGAAGCGGCCGGCAGGCAGGTTGTCCGGTGGAAGGCGGGCGACCGGGTCACCGTTCCTTTTGTCGGTGGATGCGGCACGTGTCCGCAATGCAACTCGGGCAACCACCACATATGCGACCGGCAGTCCCAGCCGGGATTCACCCATTGGGGTTCCTTCGCGGAGTTTGTTGCCATCGATTACGCGGATGTGAATCTGGTGCGCCTGCCCGATGACATCGATTTTGTGACGGCGGCGAGCCTCGGGTGCCGTTTTGTGACCTCTTTCCGGGCCATGGTGGAACTGGGAAAAGTCACGGGCGGACAGTGGGTGGCCGTTCACGGCTGCGGCGGCGTCGGGCTGTCTGCCATCATGATTGCCGCCAGCCTGGGCGCGAATGTGGTCGCCATAGACATCCACGACGAGAAACTTGATTTTGCCCGGTCGGCGGGCGCGGTGGCGACCGTCAATGCCGCAAATCAGGATGATGTGGTCCGGCAGGTAATGGAACTCACCGCCGGCGGCGCGCATGTTTCCGTGGATGCGCTGGGAAGTCCTGTCACCTGTTTCAACTCCGTAGCGAACCTGCGAAAACGCGGAAAGCACATCCAGGTCGGGTTGATGATGGCGGATCACCGGCACGCTGCCGTCCCCAT
>SKYW01000232.1 GCA_007127695.1 Balneolales bacterium
CTCCAGTTCCGAAGGCCAGGCCGAAAGAGTGCTGTTGCAACACCGCAAAGGACTGGTCATAGCTTCCCGTTGCTGTGTAAAACAATTAGTAAATACACGCGGTAAGCCGCCTGCTGCCGCCATCCGGCCTTGTTCGGGTCCTATTGATGGAAAAAATTCGTATCGTTCACGATACCATTTGTATAAGGATCCGGTAACAGTATGGCCAAGGCAACAGATTATCAGCAGTGGGCGCGCAAAATCCGTGCGTCAGATGAAAAGGCGTTTCACGACCTTTTCATGGATTCTTATCAGCCGCTCATGCGATACGCACTGAATTTTGTGAAGGATACTGATGTCGCAAAGGACATCCTTCAGGAGGTATATGCCCACCTTTGGGATATCCGTGACCGGCTTGATGAAAAAAAATCCCTGAAGGCATTGCTGTACCGCATGGTAAAAAACCGAAGCATTAACCTGATCCGCTCGCGACGGCCGGTCCGCCTCGACGATGTAGCTCCCTCGGAACAGCCGAGTGAGGAGATGTCGCCGGAATCCATCCGGTCGGACAGTGATGGCTTGCTGGAAAAACAGCTGAGCGAATGGATCGAGGCCCTGCCGCCACGGCAGCGCGAGGCGTTTGAGCTTAGCCGGTTCGAAGGGTTTGACCACCATGAGATAGCAGAAGTCATGGAGTGTGCTCCACGCACGGTAAACAACCATATCGTTGGTGCACTGAACACCTTGCGTGAACAGCTGAAACAGTGGAAATCACAGCGTGAAAACCGGGAATAAAGAGTGAAACCTGAAATGAATATGAAACGGCCGGACCATGATATCTTGAAGCATTTCTCCGGAAAGGAAGAGGACGAGGTGCGTCTTATCTGGGAAAAGGCCCGGAGAAAACAGCAGCCTGGCGACGATGCCATCGGTGTGAATCCCGAAGAAGAGTGGGCGCTGCTTCAGAAACGGATACAGCCGGCCGACCGGTCCGGGCTCCGTGTGCGTCCACGCCCCCTCAGGACAAGAAGCTCCGCAGCAAAAGTCTCCGTAGCAAAAACCTATGCCTTTATTACCGCCCTGGCAGCGGTTCTGCTCGGAGGATTTATCATGTGGTATCTGTTCATGCCCGTCAGCATGGAGGCCCCGCGGGGAGAATACGCTGGTTTTCATTGGGATGACGGAATCCATGTCGAACTTAACAGCGGATCCAGAATAACCTGGAACCGGACGTTCGGTAATGGACACCGTAATCTGCGGCTGCACGGCGAGGCCTATTTTGAAGTGCAACCATCCGGGAAGCCATTTGTTGTGGAGACGCAGACAGCAAGGGTGGAAGTGCTGGGCACCCGGTTCAATGTGCGCTCGTGGTCCGATGACCCGGACGGACGAACCACACTTACCCTTGTTGAAGGCCAGGTCAGGCTGGCATCACTTCTGGAGCCGGAGTCTCACATACTGGTTCAGCCGGGACATACCAGCCAGGTTGATTATCACAATACAAAGCCCCTGGACCCTCAACCTGTCAATACAGATCAGGCCCTCGCATGGCGCAACCACGGTTTTTATTTTTCGGGCATCTCCATGAGCGAAGTGGCTGCCGAGCTGGAACGGCGCTATGATTCCGAAATAATCATTCAGGATGAGGTCCTGGGAGACCGTCCGTTGACGATCTACCTTCCCCGTCCCGGCGAACTGGAAAATATCATCGAGACCATCTGTTTTGTGACAAATTGCCGTTACGAAGAAAAGCAGGGCACGATCTACCTCTACTAAGCCCATCCGGATCCGCTCATCTGGTAACTCATCCGCTAACATGCCCTTCCCATACAGTCCGTGACCAGGGGACCGGTACGTTTCATACGTCCTTTTTTCCCGGAGCATTCATTTCTGGTCATTTTATCCTAAATTGTTTGTATGGTGAACGTGATTGCGATGCAATGCAGGTGTCGGGGCGGCAGTACAAGCCCATGGCCTGCAGTCACTATGCTGCAAGTGTTGTGCTGCTGCTGTTATGCCGGGACACGTTGCACTGCAACTGACATCCAGTCACCGTCCTCCAGTCACTAATCAGAAATCACTTCCCGGGTTCCCTTGCCGGAAACAGTCCCGGCGACATAGCAATCCATACCATGAGCAGCTCTTGGAGGCATTTACGCATATTGCGAGAGGTTATTCGGACACTGGCGGTGACTCTGTGCCTGATGTCCACCGTTTTGTTTGCTACGGCCCATCAAGCTACAGCGTCGATTTCGCTGACCGGATGTGATCATCGGGAATCAGGCGTGCAAAAATCCGGCCCCTGGAGTTTTGAATTCCGTAACGAGCCACTCGACCGGGCCCTGTTTGTGATATCTGAACACACCGGGACAGATTTCATCTACGAGCCAGGGATAACGGCCGGCTTTTCCGTGACGGCAGTATTCAGGGAAAAAGAGCTCGGAGACATTCTGGATGAGCTGCTTTCGCCCTTTGGTCTGGAGGCAAGGCGAATTAGGACCGGTATTTTTGTCATCCGTCATTCGCTCAGAAAGGAGCTTGCCCCACGCCCGCTGCCCGCCTTGCGGACGGGCGATCCATTGACGGCTCATCTTCCACTGCGACGCGTTCCAGCTGCAGCTACGGAGAACGACCTGCCACTTCGCAAGATCATCCTGCAAATTGTTGTGCCATGAGTTTTATTGAAAAAGCATCCCGATATGCCGGACTAATGATGCGCAGGGAGCCCGCGCTGCTGAAAGAACTTCGGGAGACAACCGCCCGGGAACTGCACTACGATGATATGCTGAGCGGCCCGGTGGTAGGCAGCTTCCTCAATATGCTGGTTCGCATCAGCGGTGCCAGGTCGGTACTTGAAATCGGGACATTTACCGGGTATGCATCCCTGTGGATGGCCACGGCGCTTCCGCCGGCTGGCTCGCTGGTCACCTGCGAGACGAATGAGAAGTATGCCCGTATCGCCCGTCGTTTTTTTGAGCGATACCGTCTGGAAGCGGCTGGACAAACCCACGGTATTGAAAACCCGGCTCAGAGCGATCTGCAACATATTGACACTGACTTGTACAGACCCGGACACAGTCATGCTGCCGAGATCCGGCTATGCATGGGACCGGCCCTGGAAACACCATGGCCGGATCAGATTGACTTTGTGTTTCTGGATGCCGACAAGGAACACTATCCGGAATATTATGAGCGGATCATGCCGCGACTTGCGCCCGGCGGGCTATTGGTTGTTGATAATGCATTCTGGGGTGGGAAAGTATGGGGTTGCTCAAGGGATGTGGAAACGGAAGGAGCATCTGTTCCTGAGGCATCGGAGGCACATGGCGATGAACCAAAAACACGTGATCAGGATGTGCCGGCAGATCAGAAAGCAGCGGCCATTGACCGCCTCAACCGTATGATTGCGGAAGACAGGAATGTCGAAAATGTGGTACTTACCGTGCGTGACGGGCTGCATCTCGTTAGAAAAATTCGATAAAAATTGCACTTATTTATTGGCATATCTCCTCCATTATCTTAAATTAATGCTGTCCGTCCAGGCGTACCGGGGACGTGCCAAGACTATAAATACATATTAAATCTGGGGTTTATCCGGTATTGTGAACAGTCTCTACATCCGGTTTTCGTAAACCGGCGGAGTGTTCATCATCCCTGAGACAGCTGACTCTTTTTCCACCGAACTGCCATTAATCGGAAATTGCTCATGAAAAAATCACTTACCGTAATCACGGCAAGCCTGCTTGTATTGTGTTTTGCTGCATCGACAGTCCTCGCAGGTGGATACCAACTCAATCTACTGGGACAAAGACAAATTGCCATGGGGCATACCGGTGTAGGAATGCCGCTGGATATTGCCACCATCAGTCTTAACCCCGGCGGACTTGCCACTATCGATCACAATGCGATTCTGCTGGGATCCAGCGCCACGTTCATAAGTACCCATTACCGGGCTCCGGCCCCGTCCAGCTACGTAGCTAAAACGGACAGCCCGACACGCACTCCGTTCAGTATCTATGCCAGCTATGTCACTCCGGTAGAAAATCTTAGAGCCGGAATCGGCATTTATACTCCCTACGGAAATGCCCTGCGCTGGGAAGAGGGATGGAAATATCGTTTCCTTCTCAGTGAAATATCCCTTACGGCCATTTTTGTCCAGCCGACACTCAGCTATCGCATCAGTGACCGGATCGGCGTCGGCGCCGGCTTCATTTTTGCTTATGGTGCCGTTAATGTCCAGCGGGATCTGCCGGTTGATGCCCAGGATGATTTTACACCCATGGTGGAACTCGATGGAACAACTACGGCAATTGGTTTTAATGTGGGTGTCCATGGAAAGATCACCGACCAGATTTCCTTTGGTGCGGCATACCGTTCACAGATCGATATGGAAATTTCAGGTGGCGATGCCGATTTCACCGTCCCAACGTCCCTCGGCGGAACATTCCCTGAAGGCAACCGCTTCGATGCGGCCCTGCCGCTGCCGGCTGTGCTCAGTTTCGGACTGGGATTCATGGCGACGGATGACCTCAGGCTGAATCTGGACGCGAACCTGACGTTCTGGAGTGCCTACGAAAATCTGAACTTTGAATTTGAACAAAATCCGGAAACCCTTAACTCTATCGGACCCCGTAACTACAATGACCGCTGGATATTCCGCGTCGGTGGAGAATATGATGCCACCGATCGCCTGCAGCTCAGGTTAGGCAGCTACTACGACCCATCTCCCGTCGATGAGGGTTATCTCACCCCAGAAACACCCGATCTTGACCGGATAGGGATTTCCGGTGGATTCGGTTTTGCCATCACCCCGCAGACCGATCTTAACGCTTCCGTACTGCTCGTACTTTCAACTCCCAGGGAGCAGACAGCACAGGATGCCATGGACGTCGGGACCTTTGGCACGGTGCCGGTCGGCGAATTTGTGACACGCGCCTGGATCCCCGGTTTTTCAATTTCCCACCGGTTCTGAGGCAGGCCCGTTTTCCCAATCGATCCGTGACCCATGGTTTCGGTCACGCATCCACCAGACAGATTTTCCATCATCAAAACACGACAATTATGAAGCGGTTATCTCAACTTTCCCTGTTTGCGCTGGCCATCCTGGTACTGGCCCAGTGTGAACCTACACTCAATGAGCGTACCCCGGATTCCGGCCAGGCCGATTTCAGCAGCTATGTTGCTATTGGAAACTCCCTGACGGCCGGTTATGCAGACAACGCCCTGCATCGCGACGGGCAGCTAAATTCCTTCCCGAACATCCTGGCCGGACAGATGAAAGAGGCAGGCGGCGGAGATTTCTTTCAGCCTCTTGTCAATCCTGGCGTAGGTTCCAATGCGGACGACCAGGCACGTCTTGTGCTCCGGATGACCATGGGACCGGATGGGACACCAACCCTGGCACCTGCTCCGGCTGCCGAGAGCGGACAGGACATCTTTTCGCGCACGGTTGAGGGCCCCATCAACAACATGGGAATTCCCGGCGCCCGGTCGTTCCATCTGCTTGCACCGGGCTACGGCAACCTGAATCCGTTCTTTGGCCGCATGATGAGCGATCCCATGGCCACCGTGCTGGGCGATGCCATGATGGCGGAGCCCACGTTCTTTACCCTCTGGATTGGTAATAACGACGTACTTGGCTATGCCACCAGCGGTGGAACCGGTCAGGGCTTTGCTGAAATGGGCGATCCCGCTGCCGTCGCCGGCAATGACATCACCCCGATGAATGTTTTTTCCGGCAGTATCGATGCCATTGCCGGTACGCTGGCCGGGTCCGGTGCCAGAGGGGCTGTGATCAACCTCCCGAATGTGACCAGCATCCCGTTCTTCACCACTGTTCCCTGGAATGGATTGGTGCTGAGCGCCGAGCAGGCACAGCAGCTGCGTGCCGGTTATGCCGCGCAAGGTGTGCCCGAGCAATTCATCCCCGATTTCCAGCCCGGACAGAACGGATTCATAATAGCAGATCCTGACATGCCGGACGCTGTACCTCCCCAGCTGAGGTTCCGTATGGCGCAGGAAGGCGAACTCATCCTTCTTTCTGTTCCACAGAATCAAATTCGTGAAGAGGGATTGGGCAGTATCACACCCATCCCGGATCAATACACCCTCCGGGGAGCGCAAATACAGGAGGTACGGCAGGCAACCGATGCCTTCAATACCAAGCTTCAGGAAGCAGCCAACGAATACAATTTTGCTTTTGTGGATGTCAACAGTGTGCTCGAAGCTGCAAAATCCGGTCTGGTTTTTGAGGGTACGTTGCTTACCACGTCGTTTGTTCAGGGTGGTGTCTTTTCCCTCGACGGCGTTCACCTGACGCCGCGCGGTTCTGCCGTGGTGGCCAATGTGATTGTCGAAGGCATCAACGCAAGGTATGGCTCCACACTTTCACCGGTGAACATAAGTGCCTACGATGGAGTGCAGTTTCCCTAAAATGCGGCACTGATGCATCTGCTTTCTGATATCAGAAGGGATGCACGACATCCCAAATCACGACCCGGTAGTTACGAATGGTGGTATTTCGATGGTATTTCGGAAGACGGTGACTATCAGGTCGTGATTATTTTTTACGAGGGATGCCCTTTTTCCACGCGGTATATCCGGAGTGCGGAAAAGGATCCGGAGGGGGAGGATGCGCAGGCGGCCCGGCATCCGGCCATCAGCATTTCATTGTACCACCGGGGAAAGCCAATCTTTTACAGCCTCAGTGAATATCCACCGGATAAATGTGCCTTTGATGAGGCCAATGCCAGTGTAACCGTCGGGGAAAACTCGTTTCGGTTCACGGAACGGGAGACGCACGGAAGCGATGGTTTCGGCAGCTACGATCTGCGCATCAATGAGCGCCTTCCTTCCGGGGACGAATTGAAAGGGATTCTCACATTCAGCGGGATGGATCCCAACGAGCGGCTTTTTACCGGGAATGGCAAGGCACCGGCAGCACCGGCAGCTGACCCCGCGTCAGAAGATGGCGAACCAGGCCATCTCTGGAATCTTGTCATGCCGCGTGCCAATATGCAGTGCCGCATCAACTTGCTTCGCAATGGATTGATTGTCAGGGAGCTGAAGTTTAAAGGCGAGGGGTACCATGATCACAATCTTGGGAGCGAGCCCATGAAGGAGTCGTTCCGGGACTGGTACTGGGGCCGGGTACACTTCCCGCATGGCACGCTGGTGTACTATATTATGAACTATAACGGGAAGGATGGCAGCAAACAGCTTGTTCAGGATTACCGCGCATGGCTGATCAGTCCCGACAACCGCCGGTTGCTCTATACGCTGGAACTTGCCGGACTTAAAAAACGGTCGACGAACGGCTTCCTGCTGCGTCCGGCCCGACGGCTTCAGCTCAAAGAAAAGGAACTGGAAATTGAAGTGCGACACAAGGTTGTGGCGGACTCGGGGCCCTTTTACTGCCGGTATATCTCGGAAGCGCGGCTGACCCATCCGTCACTGGAGCCGCAGAAAAACACCGGTATCGCTGAGTATATCCGTCCGGATCGCATCCACCGCCGGCTGTTCTGGCCGCTCGTTCACATGCGGCTGCGATATGTCGATCAGAAACCGCACTGGGTGCAAAAATCATCGCGGCTGTTTCGCTGGACCTGGTGAGGTATTTTTCGGGAGGTGGTGCGTGGGTCCGTTGGATGGATATATTGCGCTATGATTTCAGGAAGCGGGCTATGGCATGTGCCAGGGCCCGGGCCGAAGGCGGATGGTTGCGCAGCCACAGTTCCGGTTCGATGAGTTCCAGTTCCATCACGCGCCAGTCGCCTCGAAGGTCACGGACCATATCCACCCGGCCATAAACCGGATTTGGATTGCAGGCAGCGATGGCGCGCTCAGCCAGGATAATCTGTTCCCGGTCGGGACGGCAGTGATGCACCGTGCCGCCGTGATCGTCCTGGACGCGGAAATCGCCCGGTTTTGGCTTCTTGGTGACGGCATGGGTGTATTTTCCATCGATCAGGACCAGGGTGTCTTCACCGGCGTGCAGGACATCGGGAAGGAATGGCTGGACGATGAAAGATTCCGTATTGAGCAGGGGTTGCAGCTCTGACTGGATGCGGTCGGCGTTGGTCTGGTCGATGCGGTACGTGTGCCGGGCGGCGCCGGAAATGCAGGGTTTCAGGATGGCATCATGCCAGCCTGTTTCATCAATCATATCGCTCAGTGTCATGTCGGATCCGGGATCCAGAAACCGTGTGGGGACGATCGGGATGCCCTGTTCCTCAAGGTCGGCAAGGTAGTGCTTGTCCAGATTCCACCTGATGAGCGCCGCTTCATTGCACAGAAGGGTGTCATTTTCGATGTTTCCCAGCCAGGACAGGAATTCCGAAATCCGCTCAAAGTAATCCCAGGTCGTTCGGAAAACCGCACATGAAAAAGCAGACCAGTCGATGTCAGCGTTGGCCCAATCCACCCGGACCGACGAGATCCCCAGATCAGCAAGTGCCTCCTGCAGCAGGGCGTCATCCCGCAGGATATTGGCAAGATACCAGTCGTCTTTGTCTGCCCGGGCAGCGATGTACCGGTGGTCGGTCAGCAGGGCGATGTCAGCCTTCTCCGGGTAGGGAGCTTCCGGGTTGGGGGATTCCGGGTTGAGAGTCGGACCTGCGTTTACTATGGGGTGTTTTTTTGGCACGTTTCCGGGTTGTCCATGCTGACTGCATATTGTCATGATGGGTCGGTGGAAGGAGGATCAGTGGATATTGGTGTTTGGTAGCGGTTGGATCGGGCCCAGGCAAGGCCAATGGCGGCACCGAGAACCGTGGGGATGATCCAGGCGAAACCGGCCCGGGCAAACGGGATCATCTCGATGAGGTCGTTGATTATGCCCAATGGAATACCGATGATGGTCAGTGCATCGGGGATACTGGTCAAAAGGGCACCGATGACCGCACCAACGTAGACCGGACGGTAGGCGAGCGGTCCGCCAATCAGGGTCAGGATGATCAGGGCAATGGCGACAGGGTAGACGGTAACCAGCAGGGGATAGGCTACGTTGACGATGGTGGTTACGCCGACGGTAGCGAATACACCACTGAAGACGACGGTTATGACAGCAATAAGCTGGTAATTGAAACGGTTTTTGGAGAGTCCGCTGAAGTAGTCGGCCACGGTGGCGGTCAGACCGATAGCTGTTGTCAGACAGGCAAAACTCACGGCAAGGCCCAGTGCGATTTTTCCAGTGTCGCCCATCAGCCCCTCCGCAATGGCGATCAGGAGATTTGTGCGCTCAACGTCCGGCGGGTAAACGGAGCTGGCAGTGGCTCCGAGGTACATGAGTCCACCGTAGACAAGGCCCAGGCCAAGGGCGGCAATGCCTCCGGCCATGGTGGTCATTTTCACCTGGTCCCGGACGTTGCTGTAGCCCTTGAATACCAGGGCGGCAATGATGATCTGGGCGAAGACCAGCGAGGCGAGTGCATCCATCGTCTGGTAACCTTCCCGGAATCCACTTCCGGTGGGCCCTTCAAGGCCCATTTCGGCAATCGATCCGAATGGGGTGAAAATGCCTTTGAGGATGATCCAGGCGAGTGTGATTACCAAAAAAGGGGTGAGGAATTTGCCGATTTTATCGACGACTTCCGAACGGTTGAGGGCAAACCAGAAGGCGATCCCGAAAAAGATGATGGAAAAGAGCCAAATGGGGAAATCGGGGAAGTTGGGACGCATCCCCAGTTCAAATGCCGTAGCGCAGGTGCGGGGTATGGCCAGAAGGGGTCCGATAGCCAGGATGATCACGATGCTCAGCAGGCGGCCGAACCAGTTGCTGACCCGGCTTCCCATCTGCTCGACGGTACCACCGGCCCGAGCTGCGGCCATGATACCGAGCAGCGGCATGCCAATCCCGGTAATGAGAAACCCGAGCAGCGCCCATTTCCAGTCGATTCCCGCAAGCAGTCCCATATACGGCGGGAAGATCAGGTTTCCGGCACCGAAAAACATGGCAAACAGCGCCACTCCCACCACAATTACATCCTTATTGGTTTTTTGCATCAGACAACTCCCCGTCATTTTAAATAATTAGAACGGCATTGCATGGAATAAAAGAAATTTCCGGAAAAGATTTACATCACATTGCCGCTTTAATGATTTTGAGTATCGTATTTGTAGCGGCCGCGTGTCCGGAGCCGTCTATCTGATTCGTAGTGCCGATGAAAAAGAGATCCGTTCCGGGATGGTGCCAGGCAAATGACCCGGTTTGTCCCCAGAATCCGAGAATTTCCCTGATAGGTTTAAACGGAGCAATGAATCTGGGTGTCCAGATCTTTTCCAATCCGACACCAAACAGGAAAAGTCCTGGCGGCGGCAGGATCCAGTTCCATTCCTTCAGACCTTCAATCTGCTCTTTCGGGAAGAATCGTCCCCTGAAAAACTCTTTCAGGAACAGCATGGATTCCTGTGCGGTAGAAACAATTCCGCCTTCCGCGGTTACGGAGGCCATGTAATTGGGAATCCATAATTTCTTCGATTTATAATAAAACGAGACCGCGGAATCGTCGGTTACATCACGGAAGACACAGGTCTGCCGCAGCGCAAGTTCATCAAACAGGAACTCCCTGAAAACCTCGTCCAGCGTTTTGCCGGTTACGGTCTCGATGATTTTTCCAAGCAGCTGGTAATTTGTATCAGAGTACGCCGCCTTGCCCTTTTTTCCGGGCGGGAAATTTGGCTTGAGTTTTTTGACCGTCTCAATTGTTTTCTCAAGGTGCCATGGTTCATCAACGCCATCCAGAAGACTTGCCGCAGACGTTTTTCCATCCGGCTGTTTGTGGAAGAAGTAGTCGGGAAGACCGGACGTGTTGGAAATAAGATGTTGGATGGTGATTTTGTTTGAATAGTCGACCCCGTTCAGCACATGGAGCCCGGCCATGTATCCGTCGGGCAAATACTCCGCAATCTTGTCACTCAGTTGCAGTTTCTGCTCTTCGATCAAACGCATTACAACGGCGGTGACATAGAGTTTTGTGACGCTGGCGATATAGTAGCGGCTGTCCGCCTGCATCTCACCAGCCGCGCCGGTCCATGAGAACCGACCGTCTCCGCTTTCAACACACAGAACGGTGCTGTAAACGTTTTTTTTGTCGATGATTTTCTGCAGTCTTTGATTTAAAAAGTCTTCATTGAGCTGTGCCATTGCCGATCTCCTTTACGCGTTGTTTCGCATTGCCAATTTCGCATTGCCAGTGAATCGACGGATAGCAACTGAATGGGTGAGATTTATTGCGATTCCGTTCAGGATTTGGCTTTTGTAAGATTTGTTATATCCTGTGCACTTTTTCTTCATTCTTCGAGGCTTCAAGTTTGTCGCCAGTGCAAATACGCTCTCCGTCTCCGGAAAGCAACGTTGCGTTCTGGCCGAAAAACGCTCCTTGAAGGTAAGGCTGGGTATTCATCATAGCGAGGGTCCGTAAGGGCTCTTTCGGCTCAGTCCGATCTCCGGTAGCCTGATCGGTCGTGGTTATTGGACAACGTTTGCATGGTTTTCTGATCCCGAACTTATAGGTGCCTTCGATTGATGCCAGGGTATCAAATGCATCCTCTTCGAAGGGCTCCACACCGCGAATGACGATGTTGGGTCGAAATCGATCCATGGTGATTCTGGACGCTTCATTTGTTTCCAGGTTTTCATTAAGAAATGCCAGGGACTCTTCGGAGGCTACAAGAAAAGGGAATCCGTCGGCAAAGGCAGTATGGGAGTCCTCCCCCTGAAGACAGGACGCATCCACAAGACGAATGCTTTCATCGGAAAAACGAAAGAGCTTGAGGTCCTGGCCGTTCCAGCTGCCCAGTACTTCCGTCAGCCATTGCGAAGCTTCGTTGCCCTCGTCCATTGCGGGGAGCCGGTCTTTCCAGATGGTGACATTAATACGTTCGGCGTTTTTTCTGCGTAAATCGATTTCGAGAGGGGACACCGACGGGTGGCTGAGTACGAGACATCCATCGGTGAGATGTACACTTATGGTAGCCATTGCGGTCATTTCCCGCTGCGTGATGAAGCCATGACGGGAATCGGTCACCATCCAGCATCTGTCGTAGGCCAGTCCGCGCACACCAACTACCGCCTCTTCCAGCCGGATGCCTCGCAGAGATTTGACAGGGTAAATATTCAGCCCGGTTATTTCCATCATTAAACAACTCTGAAATTATGCATGCTTTCCCAGGCGCAACCATATTTCCCAGTCAGATATTGGTTCACAACGGTGTTGTTTGCGGTATGCCTGGGTTTTTCCTGGTAGTCATGATTAATATCGCTAAAATTCTCAACTACTTTCAGTGCAGTCTATACAAATTATTCTTGCAGGTGCTTGTTTTCGAACTGGCGCATCCTTGCCATTTCCAGGATTCTTGACAACACGATATTGCTCTTTAGATTGATTTGGGCTAGTCGCTTTAAAATGTTGGATAGGGGCAGGTGTGGCATCTTCCCTATCCGCATAAGGAGCTGTGGAAAGACGGTAACGGATCATCCAGAATATGCTTAAAAAACCGTCAACTATCCTGATGCTTGTCCGAGAATCCATCCTTCGATGGCGCGCACCTCTCCCGGTGGCGGTGTTCCCGGCGGGCGCAGTCCCTTCATTACACCGATCATCGAAAGCAGCCCGATAGTCGCATCGAACCGGTCCTCTCCATGTATGCCAGTTCCAAAGCCCTCTCCAATATCCTTTTGAAGTTCTTCGGATAACGTTACTTCAATGCGTCTGGCGTAGCTGAGGATGGGTTCGGCTTTGCTCACCCTGTCATTCACGGATCGCTTGCTCCATCCACGACCGGGCGCTCCTATACCAACTTGAATCGCGGCTTCTGCGGGATAGGTTTCTGCTACGACAATCTGTCTTGTTTCCAGCAGTTCATCCAGGTCACCGTCAAACGGCCAAAGGGCAATGTCCGTGGACGAATCAGTGATAGCAGGTTGCAGGATTTCCCTCCAGCCTGATATGGCGGCTTTGCCCACTTGTTGTCCGCCAAGGGTCCAGAAAAGGGCACACGCGGCACCGCGGGTATCCGTAGCACGGTCACAGTTTCGCAGGAGGTCGTGGAAGCTCTCGACACCGAGTCCTTCGACTATGTGTTTCCTCAATGTGCCACCCGGGCGCTTTGGATAGAACGGTCGATAGATGGACACGTCACGGGCTTCATCCGCCAAATCGAAAAACGTCGAAAGTCTGCCTTTTCCGGCATCCTCCAGCAGCTTACGGAAGGAGGTTATACCCAAACGCTTCGCGTATGCAAGCGGCACGCCGATCGGGAAGTCGAATCCAATGAATATCCTGGACTTGCCGTTGCCGTTCAGATCATTCAGCAGGCTGTGCGATGATGATACCCGCTCCGGGGTGGACAGGAGAAGATTATTTATATCTGTACCCCGGGCAATGGCCATCCACTGCTTGTTTGGATCTGTTCCCCAATCAGCGTGTGCGACGATTATCATGTCGATTCCTTAAAACAGCTTGATTTACTTTCTTCATGATCAGGTATAAAAGCAAGTAAATATGAGACGTGGCAGCCATGCTTTGAAAGTAACGGCCCGGCATTTATGTTGCGGGGCGATGAACTTTGAAGTTGAATAGCCAACGCGAACCAATCAGCAGGAATTGCTTGTCACTAAGCGGGTTGTTATGGTATGATTGTTATAGGTTTCGTTGAAAACTCAAATTCGTTTAACTTTTCCCCATCTTGTAAGTATCGTACTGAGAATTGAATTTCAGAAGCTTCTGATGGCCTGGATTTTAACAAAAGAATCAATTGATCCGGAGCATTGGGTTCTTCAGTGATAAAATCAATGAGATCGATACGCCTCGGGCCTTCGCGCATATACAGAGCATAAACATCAAATAATTCAACAAGGTTTTCTCCAGCTGGATAATCAGTGCTGAAACCTTTATCACTATAGATTTGAATATCTAAAATCTTGTCATCCGTGGTGGGAATAATTGGAGAGCATGCATAAGCATTTTGAATAAATTGAATATTTATCTTGTCCAAAACACCCGAAAAGAAAACTTCTGTAGCTGGCGTCATATCAATAGCAAATTCGTCAAACCGGATTGAATCGCTATTGATTTCCGAAAGTTGAATAGATCTTGTTGATGAATCATAGTGAGTAACTTTCTTAATCGATGTTGAAAAATCAGTTATCCGAAATTTGTCTGGAAAAGGTCCGCAATCAATGTCAGTTGGAGTGTTACATGAAATGGTGAGAAAAGTAAAAAGTGCCGCTATGCTGACTATTGATAATATAGTTTTTGAAATAAAGTGATTTCTCATGGGAATTTCTCTTTGTTATCCTGATAAAGGCAAATAACGGCCAGCGGTTTACCCGGCCCCTTGGCTTCGGGTTGCGCGTTGAAATCGTTGATATGTAAACGATTTGGGTTCGAGGGTTAACACTTCAACAGGAATTTATATGGTACCCTTCCTCATCTATTCGTTTCCGAAGATAGGCGATATGTGAAGGCCCCACCTCACAGCATCCGCCAACTATGGATGCTCCATTTTTTATCCAGTTCATGGCATGATCAGCATATTTTTCTTCGTCCAGATCTTTTCTGGCAGAAAGTTTATCTACGGTTCCTCCCGGTTTCAGTGGATCAACAGACGTAAAACCATTTGCATATCCGCCATACGGTATATCCAAATGTCTTAATGCTTTTACCCCTTCGCTGATGGTTTCAGGAAAAGAGCAATTGAACATTATTGCATCCAGGCGATAATTTGATAGTGAGCTCAATGCTTCATCGATGGATTCACCTGAGCGGAGTTGATTCGGCAGTCTATCTGACAAAGTAAAGCTCAAGTAAACCGTTTTACCGCTTTCAAGCGCGGCCTCTGCCGCAGCTTTTGCTTCTTTTACGCTGCAGATGGTTTCGATGAGAAATAAATCAACAATGGGTACCTGAATAGCAATTATTTGTTCATATTCCTCCTTTAACTGCGTAAAAGAACGCTCGTCTGTGGTATAGCTTCCTGTCAAAGGAGGTAAACAGCCGGCAATCTGCACATCTTTCGCCATTGATCCAAGTTCATCTCTGGCTTCTAACGCAATTTCTGAGGCTTGTAATTGCAGCTTTTCGAACCATTCGATCTCACCATCTCGCTGGAGGCGGGTTGGCGTGCTCGTGTAGCTATTAATGGTTATAATACGAGCTCCTGCTTTGATGAAATCCTGGTGAACTTCTTTCACGATATACGGCTGGTCCATCATCACTTTGGCACACCACAAAGGGTGGGCAGGCTTTTGAGATCGCTTATAAATTTCATGACCTGTTCCACCATCCAGTAAGTATATATATTTCATAAGCTAAGCAGTCCTATGATGATTTCAGGGAATCAGTATACTTGGTAAGTGAACGCGCTGGCAATTCTTTTTCCACACTATGAAGATAAACCTGTTTGCCATTTAGTCCCATCTTTTTACTTGAACCTTCTTTACTCCCGGGCCTTGCATCCGGATAATTATGGACGGGCGAAGTCCGCCCACCCGACCGGTTCAAACGCTTGTCACATGCCTGAAGCAATATCAGTAAAAATGGAAAAGGCTGCCACAAAAGCATGTTTTATCATGACAATTTATCCGGGTAAATAAATTGTAGTGGTTAAGAAACTTGGGCAGGGTTAAGAGCTTTAATGTGTTTTTTCGGTCGATGAGCAGACAAATCGTACATGGATTGCAGATTAAGCCAAAACTGTGGTGAGGTATTAAAAGCTTCAGAGAGGAGCCAGGCCGTATCCGGAGAAATGCCGCGTTTACCTTTTACAATCTCATTAACTCGTTGAACAGGAATCCCCAAATGATCAGCGAGCTGCTTTTGTGTCAGACCCATTGGCTCCAGATATTCACGGAGTAAAATGGTTCCGGGATGAGTTGCTATTCTGTTTTTTGGAATCATGGGAACTCGAGGATCTTAACTGTGATAGTCTATAATTTGAACGTCGTGTGCACCGGAATCATGCCAACGAAAAATGATTCGCCATTGTGCATTTATACGGATGCTGTGAAATCCCTGGAGGTCACCTTGAAGTGCTTCGAGACGATTTCCAGGTGTGGATCGTAAATCACTCAGAGACGAGGCTGCATTCAGGATATCGAGTTTGAAAATGGCAGACTCCAGAATTTGAGTTGGAAGTTTTCGAACTTTCGAGCTCGAGATGCCGTGAAATAAATCCGAGGTTGCCTTGTTTTTGAATGATTGGATCATAAAGACAAATTAATGGATTCACGGTATTCATGCAATAAGCATTAATTATGAAAAAAATACTGTGCAGAGTGGGCACGTAACGGCCCCGCGTTTAACCGGCTGGTAGTTACTGGCAGTTAATGTACATAAAACTGGGAATTTGTTTTTGAGTCGAAAAGTATTGAGAAAGCAAACGGCCAAGTCCGCGTAAAACCGTTGTTATAGGACACTTTGTGGTATGATTAGTAATTATTTCAACGTCTAACTTAATATCATTTTATTTAGTGTAGGTTTTATCAAACGTTCTTGGTATATCGACATATTGGGTAACTTTCACAACCTAAGAACCTCAAACCAGCATCAGAGCCTTTCTTTACTGTTCTTTCAACAAGATCAGAACCACACCTCGGGCAAACCGTAATAGAAGAATGTCGCTGGCGCAAGGACCGCACGTGATCTCTGGTAGTAAGGTTAGATTCGGATACATGTTGTTCGAGTGTCAGGATCAATCGTTCAAATTCTTGAGGCGAAAGAATACGATTGCGATGCCTTTTAATATATCTACCAAGTCTAGATCTTATTACATTATCCGGCAGAGGAGTTTTAAATTTACAATCTCCAACAAAATAGACGATTGTGTGTACTATCGATTCGTCCAGGTCCAGGAATTCACATAGGACTTTCTTTTGTCTGAAGGTTTGTCGGAGAGGGTTCTGAAAAGAGTACTTCTTACTGTAAAGTACTTGGGTCCATTTTGGAAGGTTTTCTGATCCAAAGATCCAACCCTTTTTGTTCTTTGTTTCTACAATGAAAAGGCCATATGGAGAAACCAAAAGATGGTCTATTTGAGTAGTACCGTTTTTTGCGGGAATGATTAAATTATGAAATCTGCGATAGGTTTTCGCATTTAGTGATAGCCACATTTTGAAAGTGGTTATCTTTTCACCAATCCAACCTCGAAATAGATTCATATCTTTTCACGCACTTGGCAATCAATTCCGAACCGCAACTTGGCAAATTTCTTTGGCTCTTTGGAAGCTTCCGTTTTATTACCATTAACGGTGCAAACTTCAAATAACTAAATAACAGTTTTTTTTTATGGGAGCGAGTAAAAGATAAAAAATCCATGCAAACCAAGAGATGAAGAGCACAGCTAAAACACAGGCTAGTTTTTCGCTTGCTGTAGTTTTTCTAGAAAAGAGAATTGACATTAATGGTTTTAGCCAAACTTTTGAGCAAACAATGCGGTTTTGCTCATCGGCCAGTCGAATAATTTCATGGTCTGGTGTTGCATTTTGGTTAAGTAAACTATAGGTATGAATGGCGTCGACCTGTCTGGCTTGTATAAAATCGACCAGTCGCTTTGGCAGTTGAGCGTCAATCAGAACCGTGATTTCTGGCCAGTGACTCGATAAAGCTCTGCAACTCACCGAAGAATTCATCCGGTTGATCGGAAAACGGATTGTGTCCCGCCTGCTCGATTACAACCATTTTGGCATTCGGATGATTATTGTGAAGAACTTCCGGTTTATCGGTATTCCAGGTAAGATCCCACTTGCCTTCGAAGATCAATGTCGGAACAGAGAAATAGTCAAAGTCACCTTCAAGATCGAGGGAACGCAGACTTTCGATTATTCCATTCCGGAATTCTCTGTCGTGTACCCATTCGTACCGCGCAAATTCAGCAAGGCGTTCCTTTGATGGACGAAAAAAAAACTGCCGTTTCCAGTCGCCGTTCAAATACCTGTTGAAGATTCTTTGTTCGCGGGTAAGGTCCGGCATCTGATTAATTTCCTGCATCCGCTCTTGTTCTTCCTCACTGATGAAATCATACTGTCGGCTAGGTTCAAGTTCGACATGCATACTGACAGCCGATGATACAAGAACAAGCCCCGCTATACTTTCCGGAAATTTTGTGGCGTATAATTGCGCCAGCAATCCGCCGTAAGAATATCCCATGACAACCCATTGTTCGAGATCGAGCGTTTTCCTGAGGTTTTCGATATCGTTGGCTGCTTGCTGTATTGTGTACCCCTCCCCGAGTTCATAGTCCGAAAGGCCGCAACCTCTTTGGTCGTAATAAATTACCTGTGCAAAATCCGAGGCGTGTGAAAAATGCGGATGAAAATAATGGTGGGTTCCGCCCGGGCCGCCATGCAGCAATACTATGGGAATACCTTCTCCCTCTATCTCCACATACAGTTCGGCATCTCCGATATCGACACGTTTATTCTCAAATCCCAGACGTTCACACCATCTCGGTACCTCAGGTACATCGTAGAATATTTCATCATATATTGTTACAACTTCATCAAGTACCGTTTCTTGTTGGGATTGATCCTGAGCACTTGTCAGGAACGAGAAATGTAGAAAAGCTAAGGTTAATATTGTTTTCATTACGGGCTTTTTAAATAGAAATAAGTTTAAAATGTCAAGTAGTTATAGAGCATATACGAGATTATTAAACGGAACTTTTCAAACAATTCAACGACCTTATCAGAAATCGCTGAATTCAATGGAATGATTTCGAAATCTTTCAAAAAAGTATTTAGCAATTTAGAATCTGACCAGCTCGAACTGTTTCAGTGTCCGCTCCAGTTGTTGAGGGGCGGAGTCGGAAAGGTCCATCAGCTCTGGACGAGACGGACGCCGCTGCAGGTCTGGAAAAAGCGGCAAATCCTTCATTATGTGCTCCTCTTCAGGGCTATCGCGGCCTCAATGATGCCCAGAATATGGGTTTCGGAATCGATAATATCGAGGTCGTGCTCCCCAAACATTCGGTGCAATGCGCCGCGGGCTGGATAGCGGGCGAGACTGTCGGCGATATATCCGTAGGTGTCGGCGTTGCCGCTCCTGATCAGACCCCAGAGCCCGCACCAGAACCGCAGTAGTTTCAGTTCGAAAAAGTCGCCGCGGTTCCAGCGCGAAAAGTCGAGAACCGCTAAAACACCCTCTGGACGCAAAAGGCGCGAAATCTCCTTCAGGGCCCGATCGATTTGGGGGGCGTTGCGCAGTCCGTAGCCGACAGTGATCAGATCATAGCTTTCTTCGGGTAGTTCGGAGGCGTTCATGTCGGCCTCTACAAATGATACCCGCCCATCCTCCGCGAACCTCTCCCGGGCAATTTCGAGCATTGGGGCCGCGAGGTCCAATGCGGTCACCTCGGCCTCGGAATACCGGTTAAGCACCAAAGCTGTGAAGTCTCCATTGCCACAGGCCAGATCGAGACAGCGTGGACGCGAAAGCTCGGGCAGGCGCTCTACCAGTCGCCGCTTCCATGGTATGTCCCTTCCGAATGACAATACGCCGCTCATGAGACTGTATTCCGATGCGATCGCGGAGAAAAGCTGCCGATTGTAGTGCAGTTTCCCTTTTCGATCTCCGATGTAGTCGCGCGATTTCAGTCTAAATCTACTCATGCCGTAACTCGTCAAGTTCAAGATCTTTAATGAGTGCCTTTATAGAAGGAGATCGTGGTATTATTGGATTAACTTTTTAAAAACACATAACGGCCCAGGTTTAACCTGCAGCGGTTACGCTGTGCCCAGAGAATGCGATAAGTATTCTCTCCAGCTGTGACATTTGAAAACGCAAGGACCGCTGTCAGGTTGAAACCGTTGTTAATTTGGCGCATTTACATAGAGAACATGCTCTGAAGAGTGTTCAAAACCTTTATTTGGGCAGCATCACTAATGGTCCCAAGTTTTTTGACCAATCGTTGCTTGTCAACGGTGCGAATTTGATCGAGTACAATTTGGCCCTGTTTGCCTTGAAATGTAGTTGTTATCCGTGTAGGATATGGTTTTAAGGTAGAGGTCATGGGGGCGATAATGACGGTTCTGATATGACGATTCATTTCGTCAGGAGAGATGACCAGGCAGGGTCGCGTTTTTTTGATTTCTGAACCTTTTGTCGGATCAAGTGAGATAAGGAATACGTCAAATCGTCCAACATTTGAAGGGGTTACCATGTCCACTCCGATTCATCCCATTCATTGGTAACCTCGGCCAGGTCTTCATCAATAAGTTGGTTATCACCATGTTCGGCCATTTTCCGAAACGCCTGATCCCAGTTTTTTCGAGGACCATTAGCCGATCGGAGTACAATTTC
>SKYW01000169.1 GCA_007127695.1 Balneolales bacterium
ATCCTTGGTGGTTGTGCTTCCCCGCACAAAATGGTCCTGTTCCAGCAGCCGGAGTCCCAGCGGGAAGCCGAGCCAGCCGCAGCCCATGATGCTGATGCGCTGCCAGTTCATGATTCCTCCTGATGTATGCGTTCTGCCAGGTCAAAGGCTGCATTGATGGTGTCACCGACCGAGATCCCGGTGCGGTAGTTGCCGGCGAGATAAAACCCCGGATGCTCCTGCTCGGCCCGGTCCATCAGCGTCAGGAACCGGGCAAAACCCGTTTCGTATTGCGGGATGGCGCGCGACCACAGGATCCGGTGGCGAAAACGCGGTTCTCCGCTCAGCTCCAGTAGCTTGCGCAGGCTGGATACCACCATGCCGGCCTGTTCCTCTTCATCCGTTCCGGCGATATCGGGCTGGCGCGACCCGCCCATGTAGGTGGTCAGCGTCACGTGGCCATCATCGGGCGCACGGTTGGGGAACAGGGTGGATGTGAACAGCGTGCCCAGGATGGGAAAGCCCTCAATGCCGGGGATGAGCATGCCGAATCCGTCGAGGGGATGGGCGATATCACTGCGCCGGAATCCCATGGTAAAGGAGACGACGGGTGGATGAGGGATTTCTGTGACGGGATCGAGCAGCGGCGCCAATGTTTCGGGAAAGTCGATGTCGGAGAGCCCGTACGAGGTTCCGGCATAGATAAGCACGTCGAAGTCCTGCGGCGGTTCCAGCGGATCGTCCACCTGCACCCGCCAGCGTTGAGGGCGGTCTGCCGGCGGGATTGCACCGGTCGGGGATGTGTCCCCTGTCCGCTGCTCGTGTACATCCGCCGATTCCCCGGTGCCGGTATTTCCGTTGATAAAAGTGATTTTTTTCACGGGTGTCAGAAATGAGACCGCATCGCCCAGCCGGTTGCTGATCGTATCCGGCAACACCTGAAGTCCATCGTCAAAGGAGAAGATCTCAGCCTTGTTGCGGGGGATCTCGTCGGAGCCCGGTGGACGGCGCACGCCGCCTTTGATCTGGCCGAGTATCAGCGAGCCGTGCTGCTCTTCCAGGAGCGCCAGGCGCGGGAAAGCGTGCCGGACCGAGAGCCGTTCCGGATCACCGGCATAGATGCCCCCGACCAGCGCGTCGATGGGCCATTTGAGGAATTCGTCGCCAAGACGACGCCGGACAAAGTCGGCCAGGGTTTCGTCGTGGTCGTTTCGCGACCGGCGGCGGAAAGGTTCCCGAAGGATGCTCAGCTTCGCGGATGTGCTGAGCAGGGGCGTGCTGAGCAGTCCGCCTGCTGATCCGGGCACGGCCACCATCTTCCCGTCCCTTACAATGTATCTTTTTTTAGCTGTCGGATCGGGATAGCGGCGGCGCTCCTCCAGATCCAGCATGGAGACCAGGCGCTTGATGCGTCCGGACGACTCGATAATGGTATTCGGGCCCCATTCGGCCATCCACCCATCCGTGCTGCGTGTCGTGCGGATCGCACCCCCGGGTTGGTCCGATGCCTCGAACACCCGGACCGAGTGTCCTTTGTCGCGGAGAAGCAGGGCCAGGGTAAGCCCGCTGATGCCGCCTCCTATAATGGCCGTACGCGTCATGATTTCATTTTGGTTTCACCCTTTGAAGGTACGTTTTTTTGAACAATCAGACACAAAAGAGGCCAGATGCGTTCCCTTTGTTGCTGTCTGCCTCCCAGCCGGTGCCCGGATGTTGAGCAGGCGGGATTCCGGATTATTTTTTCAGGGCGGGTAATATTTGTTATTTTTAAAAAAAAACGAAGCGGGATTCGGCTATGTCAAAAAAAGAAAGGCAAAAGAAAGATCAGGAGGATAACCAGCGCAGCGAGGATACGTCCTCGTCAAGGCAACAGCAAAGCACGGGCGGATCCTCAGAAAAGCCGTCTCCCTCCGGCGCCACCGGTCAACCCGGCGCCACCGGTCAGTCCGGCAAACCGGCCAGTCCCGGCAAACCCGAACGGCCCGGCCGCATTGAAATGCCGCCGCTGAAAGAACTGACGCTTCCCGAGATGCTGCACCGGTCGATAAAGCACTTTTCGGACCGTCCGGCACTCGGCTATGCCGGTGGCAAGGTAACCACCTACCGGGAGCTTGAGGAGAAAGTGTCACGTGTGGCGTCCTTCCTCAAGGAAAACGGCATAAAAGAGGGGGATCGGGTAGCCATTTTGAGTGAAAACAGCCCGAACTGGGGGGCGGCCTATTTCGGGATCGTCTCGCTGAAGGCAATCGCCGTACCCATCCTCAATGAGTTTCATCCCTCCGAGATCCACCACATCCTGAGGCATTCGGGCGCCTCGGCGCTGTTTGTCTCCGAGCGGCTGTACCACAAAGTGGAAGAGTTCGACCTGGAAAAGCTGAATGTGGTGATCCTGATCGACAACCTGGCGGTGATCTCTCCGGAGTGGGGCAAGGACCGGCTCCGGCGGCTCTACGCGGAAGGCAGTCGCGAGCTGAAGCGCATCAAGCACATGGCGCTGACGAAAGTGGGGCTGGTTGCGGCCGACATCCCCGAGGATGCACCCGCATCCATCATCTATACCTCCGGCACCACCGGACATTCCAAGGGTGTGATGCTCTCGCACAAGAACATTGTGAGCAATGCCATGGCGCTGGACCAGATCGTGGAGGTGGACCAGCGGGAGCGCCTGCTCTCGATCCTGCCGCTTTCGCATGTCTATGAATGCACGATCGGGATGGTGATGCCGCTCATGATCGGGGCGGCGATCTATTACGTCGACAAGCCGCCGACGGCCCCGGTGCTGCTGCCGGCACTGCAGCAGGTGCGACCGACGGTGATGCTGGCGGTGCCGCTCATCATCGAGAAGATGTACAAGGGCCGTATCATGCCGGAAATCCAGAAAAAATGGGCCCTGCGAACGGCGTACAAGATTCCGGCGGTCCGCCGGATTATTAACCGCAAGGCGGGCGAAAAACTTCTGAAAACATTTGGCGGGGAGCTGCGGATGTTCCCGATCGGCGGCGCATCGATCGCGCCCGAGGTGGAGCGGTTCATGCGAGAAGCGGGATTCCCCTATGCCGTGGGATATGGTCTCACGGAGACATCCCCGCTGGTGGCCGGTTGCAGCGAGAAAAACACGCGGCTGTACTCGGTCGGCAAACCGGTGCCGGAGGTTGAGGTCCGTATCGACTACGAGCAGACCGGGGAAGAGCACGGCGGTGCCCCGGCAGCCACGAAGGCCCGTCATGGCAACGGGAAAGTTGGCGAGATCCTGGTCCGGGGACCGAATATCATGAAGGGGTATTATAACGATCCGGATCTGACCGCGCAGACCATCGGCAGTGACGGCTGGCTGCGGACCGGCGACCTTGGCGAATTCGACAACGACGGCTATCTCTACATTCGCGGACGGCTCAAGAACATGATCCTCGGTCCGAGCGGCGAAAACATCTACCCCGAAGGCATCGAGTCGGTGCTGCAGCGCTCCGAATATGTGCTGGAGTCGCTGGTCTACAAGCAGGAAAACCGGCTGGTGGCCAGGGTGCACCTGAACTACGAGAAACTCGACGAAAAGTTTTCGGCCAAGGGTCTTTCCCAGACCGAAATCCGTGAATTCATAAAAGATCTGCTGGTCACGCTGCGCGACGAGACCAATGCCAGCGTCGCCTCTTTTTCACGCATCAGTGAGGTGATCGAGCAGGCCGAACCCTTCGAGAAAACGCCTACCCAAAAGATCAAGCGTTATCTCTACGTGAGCGACAATTAGCATCCAACCCTTCCGGGTGGATGCGCTTAGTGTTCTTCCGTGCTGACAGGGGTCGGGTCCTTGCTCACCGTATACCGCTTGATTTTCTTTGTGGTGGTTTTCTCAAACTCGTTCTCGCGGACAATCACATTCTGGATACGCTTGAACGACGGGACCTGTTTGTTCGCCTTATCGACCTCTTTCCGGATCACTTCCCGGATCCATTCATCGGTGATCTCCTTCTTTTTGGACTCGGCCCGTGCAATCAGCGCTTCCCCGTCCACAACGACCTGAACGGCGATCTTTTCGGTGTATCCGCCGGCAGATTCACCGTACACCATGGATTCCTGGATGTACGGGCTGCGGTTGAGTATATCCTCCAGTTCTTCCGGATAGACGTTTTTTCCGTTGGCGGCAATGATCACGTTCTTCTTCCGGCCGCTGATGTGCAGGAATCCGTCGTCGTCGATGTATCCCAGGTCACCGGTGCGATACCATCCATCCTCGGCGAACGTCTCCCGGGTGATCTTTTCGTTTTTGTAGTAACCCAGCATGACGTTGTCGCCGGTGGTACTGACTTCACCGACGCCATCGGAACCGGGCTCCATAATCTTGATCTTTACGCCGGGCAGCGGGAGTCCGGCCGCCTCGTCCTTGAAGGCCACGATGCGGTTCAGGGCCAGGATGGGTGCGGTCTCGGTGAGGCCATATCCCTGCACGAACATGAAACCGAAGCTTCGGAGTCCGGCCGCGATTTCAGGATCAGGCGCCGCCCCGCCGGCAATGAAAAGCCGTATGTGTCCGCCGAATTTTTTGTGCAGCGTCCCGAACAGTTTTTTCTCGGGGTTCTTCATGCCCAGCGTCTTGAGGGCTTTCGCCAGTCCGATCATCGGCGGGACCAGTACCCGCGTGACCGCCTTTTCGCGGATTCCCTTTTTGATGTTGCGGAACATTTTCTCGAACAGGAGGGGAACACCGAGAAGGATTGTCGCCTTGCTGCGCTGCAGGTCATCCGGGATGGTTTTCAGTGACCGGGAATAGTAGATCGAGCAACCCTTGTAGAGCGGACAAAGGAATCCGCAGGTGCATTCGTACGTGTGATGTATCGGCAGTACGGACAGGAAACGGTCCTCAGGGTAGAGCAGGATCATCTGTACCATGCCCATCAGGTTGGCGACGATGTTCTTCTGTGAGAGCATCACCCCCTTGGCACGCCCCAGCGACCCTGAAGTGAACACGATGATGCCCATCTCCTCCGGATCTATTTCCGGCATCGAACGGATTTTGGATGCGTCCACCTTATCCATCATTTCCATCATCGACAGGAAGTCCCCTTCCCTGGAGCTGAGGTCCATGTGGATGTAGTACTTCACCTTTTTGAGCGAGTTGTGTGCGGTCTCGAAGTGCGAGCTGACGGCTCCCGAGAAGACGATCGCTTTGGCATCGGATTCGTGGATGATATTGAGGACCTCTGTCTTGCTGAGGTTGCGGTCCACCGGGACAACAACATAGTTGTAGCAAACCGCGGTTAGGTAGGCGATGCACCACTGCACGCGGTTTTCACCGATCACGGCGATGTGCGAGCGCTCTTTGAGGCCGAGCTTGTGCAGAGCGCTTCCGAAAATCCGGACCTTCTCGAGGAGCTGTTCGTATGTGACTTCCGGAATCGGGGTTTTGTTCAGGTCGATGAGGGCTTTTCTGTTGCCGAATTGCTCCGCCGATTGTTTGAGCATGTCCTGCACGGAGACGATGGTCCTCGTCTCGAAGAGAGGATAGTCAGTATTCATAAAAAATACCTGTGCTTGAGGGGAAAAATATTTTGCGGCGGTTACCTGTTCCGCCAGTTGCAATCTAATGTTTCAGCTGCTATTTATGAAGCGCAATCATATGAAAAAGCAATTCCTGACAACTTATTCCATGCGCATGACGAAGCCGTTCGGAAAAAGGGGGACGGCCCAGCCGGTACGTTTTATCCGGTTAAACCGTTTTGTGAGTTATGTCACAACCCGTAACTTTCATCCAGCCATGGTTGCCGCCGCAAGAGACATCATCTGGTGAGTGGAGCTGTAATCATTGTGCATCACTAATATCCCGGATTCCGAAATGCCCGTAATGGCCCGATTTTCATTTGTACTTGTGATGCCGTTGCTGATCGTTCTGACAGCAGCGGTACGTCCCGCCGTCTCGCAGACGATGATGCTCCCGGAGCGGGTGCCCGGAGATGAGGTGGTCACCACTGTTGCCCCGGCAGCCGCCTATGCTTCGGATATTGGCCTGCTGGGAGCCGTGACCGTAAGCATGTACCGCTATCATCCAATGTACGATCCGTTCAAATCCCTGACCGAAGTCCGGCTTCAGGCATCCACCAAAGCATACCTGGAACTGCGCGTCATTTACGAGCACACCCAAACACTGGGAATGCCGGTGCGGTCGCGCTGGACCCTGAACGCCGAGCGGCATCCGTATGACAGCTACTTCGGTTTCGGGAACAGGACGGAGTATGACAGCGACCGGTGGGACGACGAATACTATTTCTATGATGTCATGCGGTTCGGATTCTCGTGGAACGGGCGCAGGACCCTGTTCCGTCCGGATGCAAGCCGGGCAACCCTGGACCTGACCGGCCATGCCGGCGTCCGTTACGAGCAGCCCGTTGAAAACGGGG
>SKYW01000148.1 GCA_007127695.1 Balneolales bacterium
GCTGCCTCTTCCAGCAGATGAAGGTATTTGAGCAATGTGCGATGATCCGTTATGTGCATCATTTCGGCAAGCCGGCTCAGGTTCGGCACATAAGGGACGGTTGTGCTTATGGCCCCAAGCATACGTTTCAACTGTTCTCGGGCATTGGATGAGACGGACGCGACATAAGGCAGGTCCGTGTCGATGATCAGACTCACGACATCCCGGATCCGGCTTTGATACACCCCGACGTCACCGGAAAAAAAGGGGTAATAGCCATGTGTCAGATAATCCCTGAAATGGGGGATGGGTTTTATGTGCCGGATCACGGAATGCGCAAGGTCGGCATGATCCGACAGAATGCGCGGCAGGCCGACCGGCTCCAGGTCTGCAATACCCTGCAAAGCCAGATACTCACGGAACGAAAGACCGGGCATCAGATATCCGGCTTTTCTTCTGCTCAAATCGCCCTTTCCTTTGTAGAGTTGCAGGATGGAAGAACCCGAGTAGACAACTTTCAGATCAGGGAAGGTGTCATAGACGTTCTTGATCTCCAGGGACCAGTCCGATTGTTTATGTTTGGATGGATACCGATGCACCTCATCCAAAAACAGATGTGTTATCCCGTAGTTGTTCAGGTATTCGGCAAGATCCACAATGGAGTTGTTGAAAAAATACGGGGTATCCAGTGAAGCGTACAGCACTTTGACCCCCTGCCGCTGCAACAACCCGGCTCTTTGCAGCATTAGGGTGGTTTTGCCCACCCCCCTGCTGCCCCTGATCTCTATGAGTCGCTGCGACCAATCAATCCTGTCCATCAGGCTTCGCTGAAAGCGGGTATTTGTAGACCGGATCAGTCTGTCACTGGTGGAGAAGAGGATTTCCATGCGTGATCGGTTTTTTGTGGTGTATTACAAAATATATAATATATTTACTGTAATCCAATACAATTTTTAACCATTTTTATTGTTTTGAATTACAGTTTTATTGCTATGGTCTGACTACAGCCCAAGATGGAACAACATGGATACATCCATTACACACTCCCAGCCTCACCAGAAATACCTGGGCTCGATGTTGCAGGGGTCGTCAGCCGGAAGCACATTATCCAACCGGATGTATTCGTAACGAATGTTGTCGTCGTACGGACTCAGGTGGATGAAATGCAGCATGTGGGCAAATGCAACAGAACGATCGGAAAATACATCCTCCTGAAGCATCGCGGGTACCCAGGGCCGACTGGGAGTCGAGTCCCATCGGGGCATGGAAATATACGACCGTACCGGTTCAGGGTGTGGATCATATTCTGGGATACGCTGCCTCTACCCGATAGTTTACGCCAGTATGCATTGGCTTTTATGATGCGGCCTGATATCCGGTAGAACATGATCATCTCCAGTCCTGATTGCGGCACCTCTTTGCGAATACCGAGCACTCCGTCAATTGGGTCGTAGAGACAAATCGTATGGTGCTGATCCACAGCAAAATCGATTTTCGGAAGCAGGTGTGATACATTCTCAGCCATAATCCCCCTTGCCCGGGATGCAATGCCGCACCCCGCCGCGCGGGTTGGGCGTATCGCCGTCGTAGCGCGGGATCACGTGGATGTGCGCGTGGAAGATCGTCTGCCCGGCGCTGCGCCCGCAGTTGAACCCGACGTTGATGCCGGTCGGATGGTAAATGTCCAGCAGATACTGCCGCACCCACTCCACCAGCTCCCAGCAGGCGTCCTTCTCTTCCGGATGCATCAGGAAGTAGTCGGCCACGTGCCGCCGCGGAATCACCAGTGTGTGCCCTTCCGACACCGGATACGCATCCGGGATGGCGAACGCCAGACGATGCTCGATGATCTTCGGGGCTGCAGGCGCACAAAACGGGCATCGCGCCGGACCGCGGGTCGGGTCGCCGGCTGGATTGCGTGACGGATTGTCGTCAGAACCGCGTGACGAACCGCTCGGCGATGTCGATTTCTCAGGTGTGGATCCGGTCGGACTCATAACGCAAGGTACGCAATACGAATGCAGAAATCACAGACCTCAGACCTCAGACTTCAGCTCACAGCTCACAAATCAAACCCCGGAAACTCCCGACATACAGCCGCTACACCTCCCGGATCCGCCCGACGCTCCGGTCGATCAGCCCAGGCGTCGGGATCCGGTCCCGCTTCCGGCCGTTCACCGGCGCGGATACCGACAGGAGTCATATTCCCTTGCGCAAGATGCGGTAAAGTATTATTCTGGATGAAGTAATGAAGTCTAACGGGAGTTACCAGTCTATCCAGGCGCTAATAATGAGGGGATGCCGAGGGAAGCTGGACCAGGCCATTCGCTTATGACTTACATAATTCCAGAAACAAAGAGAACTTCCCGGGTGGATTGTAAAAACTTATCTGTCAATGGCCGGCAACATCGCTGCTTGCACATAAGTACTCTCCTTTTTCACTCAAGCAAAAAGACAGATAGTTATGCCGTTGTTTCTTTGGGCTTTTACAGCAAGGCCCGTAATGAACTATTTGCATATTAATAATTATTGGGCATGGTCTTCATCAAAATAAAAATAGCAGGTAAATATCATGGGTGATTTCTTACTTTGGTTTGGCGGAATTGTGGTATTCATAATTATTGTCGGCCTATTTGCCGCAAGAAAGTCAAAAAAGAAAAGACGGCTATATGAGCAGTTTGCCCCCCAAATAGGGTTTAAAATAAATCCAGACCGGTCGGGCTATATTGAATCGCCCCCACAGGATCTCCTTGATGGCTTTCGCCGCCTTCCGATGGGAAAATACCATACGCACAACAAGTCGTTCTCCTTCATTTTGATCAAGGAGGAAAAGGAAAGGAACACGTACATCTTCGATTTTTGGGAAAGAAAGCATTCTTCAAGCGGCGTACCCGCGGTAACGTTTACCGCCTTTTTGATGAATTCCAGTAAATGTAATGTTCCCAAGTTTGTTATTTGGCCTAAAAGAAAAACCCACTTTCTTCAACGTTTCCAATCAAATGATATTCAAATTGAATCCGGCGAAATCAATAAATACCATACTTTAAACGGGCATGACGAAGAGGCCGTAAAAGAACTCTTTTCTCAACGGAGAATAAACGCCTATTTTTCTAAAGAAACCGGACTTTATGTTGAAGGAAGTGCAAACACAATCGCCTGTTACCGTTTGGGAAAAGATATTCCACCGCATGATCTCCTCTCGTTCAATAAAAAGGCAAATGACATCTTTAGCCTTTTTGAAGATGCCCAATAAATGAGATGGATGAGTATGTAAGTGGTAATTCGGCCCTATACAGCAGGGACCTTATCGAGGTTATTGCAAATTATTAAATTGTTATACCTCTTGTTTATATTCAAGAATTTCCCCGGGTTGACAATCAAGAGCCTCGCAAATTGTCTCAAGAGTGGAAAACCGTATGGCTTTGGCCTTGCCTGTTTTGAGAATGGAAAGATTTGAAATCGTTATGTCTACTTTTTCAGAGAGCTCGGTAAGTGACATTTTTCTTTTGGCAAGCATAACGTCAAGATTTACGATAATAGCCATCACTACACCGTTAATTTCTGTTCTTCATAAATACGATGACCTTCCTTAAATACGTAACCAATAACAATAATCACGATTCCTATAATCATAAGATTTGATAAATCACCAGTCGTTCGTATCAAAGTAAATGGATCTGACGCAAACGCATCAAAGGTAAGCCATTCAAGGTAAAATGCCCGTCCTAAAGCAAAAAGTTCTGCAAGGACAAAAATCCATCCTACAATAAAGAGTCTCTTATAATTGCCCCTAGAAAAAGGTTTATTTCTTGCAACAGATCTGAATATTTGCCAAACCAGAAAAGCGCAAAAAATAAACATACTACTCTTCACTATTTTCAATAAGACCAGAAAAAATGAGTGGATGCCTGATCGTTTTTTTACTTCTTTTACAATTAATCGACCTTCTTGTTGGCGATCAGGTATAAACATTAATCCATCTCTTGTAACGCTGCTAAGTTGATCAGTATTCTCAACAGTATATTTAACAGGGAAATCCATACCAACAGGACTGAGTATTGCTATATTAATAATAAGTTGAATTCCTAAAAGAACTGCAGTAATTGCAGCTATGTAAGAAATGAAATGAGCTAACGTCCAGTCATTCTGCAATTGTACTTTCATAGAAATAACATTTGTGTTTCGGTTTTTCCTAAGTTCGGTAAATTATTATTGATTAACAACAAATATTATCTGTTTAAGGGATAATAAGTGAAAACAGATATAATGATAATTAAAAATAGTTGAAAGGCATTGTGCCTCTATTGGTTCGAACAGAGGTATAACCAGCGTTTCAACCGGATTTGGCCGCTTATGGTAAAAATTAAAGATTTTCAGAGTTGCGGTATATCTTGCTTTTTATCACCTTAATAGCTGGCGATGGCCAAACCGGTTAAACGCCAAACCGTTATACCATACAAACCCACCCAGCCATCAGCTATTTCTCTGGTAACTCTGATAGTTTAATTCGAGTATATGCACCATGCTTTTTGTCTTCCGGGTGAGGTTCGACTCCTAATATGGTAATCTCTTTGCGATTTGGGCCATATACCCACTAAAAGCGCATCGCTGTTTTCCCCTGATCCAAATACGATTGCCATATTTTCATCCCATATTTCTTACTCAATGGTTCTATTTCATGAGTTTTTAATCCTGGATGTTTAGGATTCGCACTCAAGTTTGCGATGGCTTTACCGAAGCGATTAAATAGTTCATGCTCGTCAGGTTTCAACGTATTGGCTTTGCGCTTCTCACGCAACGAATTCCAGAACGCTTCCATCTCAGGCACTCCCATTCGAATAGTAAACATGGGATTAATCCAGGAGTTTGTTCAGTTCCTCCAGGTCAATCGGCTCAGAGACACTCCCCTTCTTCAGTTGATCAACCGATTTATCGATCATTTTCAAAGTCTTTTGCGATATAGCCTCAGGATGAACTAATACTCGAGGGCTTAGCTCAATGGTACCGTCTTGTTTCTCACGAACCCGATAATACATCGTTTTTGCACCACGAAGAGTCAAACGCTTCTTGGAGTCCAGTCGGGCATCATATTCTTTAATTGATCGTGCCATAATTTTCGCTTTAAACTTATCATTAGTGCTTAAAGATAATAAAAAGTGGGATTTCCCACAATGGGCACTAATACACGTAATTCATAACTTATAGCAACGGATTTGCGACGTACTTATCTTCCGATGAGGCAGCTTAATACATTCCGTGTGGTATAACATGGGTTTCAACCTGGATCGTTATGTTCATCATTTACTTCCTTTCATTTTTTCCACTTTCCTCAGAAAAATCATTTAACAATGTTCGTGAAATTTTTTAAAAAAAGTAATTTAACATGTGGTAAGCTGGAGTACCTTATTGAGATTCTACTTATGCTCATTTTCGCTGATTTTCTGCTTTTCTTCGATTTACTGTTTATGGACTTACAGCTTTATCTAAAAAGGCCAAAGAATCTGCTTACCCCTGGTTATCAATTTTATTAGGCTTGTATGAAAACAATCTTACGAATTAGCAATTATTGTACGAATATTCAGACTCTCTAATCAACGGGACGATGCCCATGCCTCTAACCGATTGATCCACCATTCCCATTCTTTGTTTGCCCCGGCTCTTCCGCCTTTTACGCCCCGTGCTTTTGACCATAACAGCATAAAAGCTCCGGACACGATTCCGGCTTGTTCCAGTTGCTGCCATAACTCCTCGTCAAGAGTATAACCCAAATGGGCTTCCAGCATTAAGCGATATTTTAGCAGAACAGCTTCTTTAGACTCTGCCAGTCTCGATGCATTTACGGCCAGGAACCAACCGATATCGAATGTACACGGTGCCTGTCCGGCAAATGCCCAGTCCAGCAAGCATAACCGACCATCTTTCCCTTTTGCAAAATTGGCAATTTTGGTATCTCCATGTACCAGGGTGCGTGGCAGGTCTTTCCATGATCGGGTAATGTCGCCGGCAGGTAACAGGAAAAGCTCTTGCAGGTGGTCCGGCAGAAGTGTCATTGCCATTTCCCAACTTTCTTTGACCATCTGAGGCAAACTATTCGCCCAATTATCTGTGTAGTTCAGATGATCCATTGGCCCCATGATATAGACAAAATCTTGCATTTGATGCAGCCATGGCAGGGATTCCATGATTGGCGATTCCCAATATCCGGCATGTAATTCAGCCAGTTTATCGAGCATAAGATCCTGATCACTTTGGTCAAGTTCTATTCGTTCACTCGGAAACAGTCCGTCGGACATATCTTCCATTAATAATCCAATTTTCGAAGGTGTAGTACCGA
>SKYW01000163.1 GCA_007127695.1 Balneolales bacterium
CGAAATTTTAAGCTACAAGTATAAAGAACATGGAAAAGCTAACTATTAGAACTGTACTGGCAACCCTCCTCGTACTCGCTTTGGGATTTACCGGTCAGGTGCAGGCACAATTTCAGTCTGACTTCCAGATCAAGCAAAATTTTGATCAGGATCATGCCGAAGTTCTCGAAGCCCTGAAAACCATTCAGACCGCCGAGGAGGTGGATGAAGTCATTGAGATGCTCAATGAGATGGAAAGCAGATATCGTGATAACGAATCTCTGCTCAACAGGGTACTCTATCCGGAAACTGTGCAGGGTCGCATGACCAACCTGCGTGAGCTCACTCAGGTTACAGGCGAACGTATCTCCCGCATAGGAGAAAAAGGTGACACCATAGTTGTCCTTGAAGAGCGCATTGCAGAACTGTCAACGGATGCCACCCGCTATCAGCAGCGTGCGGACTCCCTGAACGACGAACTCTCAGCCATGCGCCGTTCACGGGACGCCAATGCCGCTCAGGCACGCCGTCTGCGTCAGGAACTCGACAAGCGCGATGCTTTCATCATAAAAATGGTTGATTCCATCTTTGTGGCATATGAAAACGTTGATCTTCAGTCACTGTCACCGGCGGAACGTCGTGGACTGGTACTCGAAATCGATGCTCAGAACGTCATGGGTTATATCGAGTCTGTTGTCGACAACAATATCTCCTTCCTCAATACGCATACCGAGCTCAGCACTCAGGATTTTCTCAAGCTCTACGGTGTTCAGGTTGAATTCAACCGCATGTGGGAAAATATGGGCTATGATCTTGCCCAGATCTATGTTGCCGAGACCCGCCGCAGTGAGCGTATCGGCTCCATCGTCGAGAAAGTGGACGAATGGGAAATGCTGATCGATGATGCTGCCTGGACGACCCTCTCCGATGCATTCGCACAGAATAACATCGAACTGGCACCTTTCAGCAACTCGCTTGAGTTCTACACCTCGCTCAATACCTATCTCGATGAAGCCATCGCCCGCGCGGAAGAGAATGGCAGCGACGAAGAGGTTGCAATGTATCAGAGATTTGCTGATTTCTGGTTCAGCACCGTGAAGCCCAACTGGCAAGAGTATCTGATCGATGCGAATCTCATGACCTATGAGAACTTCAATACCATCGACGAGAAACTCACTGAGTGGAAACTGCATGCTCAGCCGACTACTTACACGATGCTGATCCTTCTCGGTCTTGCTATCGTACTGATTCTCATTCTGCTTGCACTCTGGCTTCAGGCACGTAACAGCAGGCAGTAAGAAATGAATGCAGGATGCGGTATCATTAACCCGCATACCGATCATAATCTCAAGCCGGAATCAGACTGTGAAAACAGTCCGGTTCCGGCTTTTTTTATTATGTGACAGGCGCTACTGATCCCGGGTCCATCCTATCCTCCCATGCGGGCAAGCGAATGGCACGTTCGTCTGCAAGCCGGCAGTGCATTTACCGACTCGTGCATTCAACCGTAAGAGCAAAGATCAGGAGCAGAGGCTATCGCTTAATGCAATGACCGGTACTTGCGGATGCCCCATTCCAGCGTCAGGAGAAGTATGACCAGGATGAACCAGAGGGGGTTCCGGTGCAGGGACAGTGTTTCGGAAGTGGTTTCAAGTCGTTGTTCGAATCCAATTTCCTCTTCAAGAATGGCAAACAACCCATCTGCCTGTTCATGAGGGAGGAATCGACCTCCGGAAACCTGAGCAACAAACCGAAGCTGGTCATCATCTCGAACCGTATCAAGGTACTCCCGGTTGACACCTCCGACTATGAACTGTCCGGTTCGGGTGTCAATTTCACGATCCCCCCGTTTTGCCGTGCCTGTAAAACGGTAAGAACCCTCAGGAAGATTGCCTATTTCAAGCTGATAGCGTCCGCCGCTTTCGTTACTCATAACATAGCGACGCTCATCGATCTCATCGCTGTCGAGCACCATGTCAATGACCGCATTCTCCTCGGGCTCTCCGGCTTCGTTGCGAAGGAAACCATTCAGGACAACAGGCTCCCCCAACTGAAAGACAGGCTCTGCCGGAGTTATATCCAGCAGTTCTTCATCGGGTTGCGCGGCTGTCCATTTGATGATATTGTTAAGGAGGTCTTCCCAGAAATCGCGTGTTTCTTTACGCGTACTCAATGACCACAGGTACATGTTGTAGGCGTTCAGCTGGGAAATGTTACGGCTTCCGATGGTCTGCACGGCAAGAAGCGGTATTTGGGTCTCGTTGCCGCGATATGTCGTCATGAGCAATGCAGCTGCATTTGCCGTTGTACCGGCATCACGGATACCACCCCGGACAGGGGTCAACCGCAGATCGTCCGGCATCTCAAAATCCAGGACGGCGTGGCTGCTGCGTTCTGCTGGCAGATGAAACTGCACATCCTGCCAGCGATAGCCGGTTTGGAAACGAATCGGCAGCTGGCCGGAAAAAAGCGTGGAGAGCCGGGAGACATCCTGTCCGGCAGAACCAATAAGGAACAGAGCGTTTTCCGAAAAGCGGTCTGCAACCTCCCTGCCATGGGTTTCATTCAGGTCAACGTGCGGAAATCCGTGCAAAATGACAAGGTCAAGGGTATCCGGACGATCGGGAAGCTCGCCTTCCACATAACGATCCCGGGTAATCCATGTCCGGTTCTCAAGTGTGACCTGTTTGTCCTCTCTCAGAAACCTGCGCACATTCCGGACATCGGGATGAATTTCATAGGCCAAATGCAGGATGCGGAGGCGATCGTCTCGCACATCCACGGAGAACCAGCGTGTATTGTTCTCAGCAGTCCATTCCCCCGGGATTTCGGGTACATGGATCTGGAACTGCTGCAAGCCTTCCTCCTCAAGCATGATTTCAAAACGAACCTGCTGAACAGATCGCATTCCCGAAGAACGGATTGTCTGTTCCTGTATAACCTGATTCTCATGGCGAAGCTGTACCAATATGTCACGATCCGGAAAGCCGTCATTGAGGATGGATGCTTCCACTGTCAGCGAGCTGTTCAGTGACGCAGTCGGGTTGTGTGTCACCCGTTGCACAACAATGTCATTTTGTCGAGACGTGTCCCCGATACCAACAGTGTAAACGGGGATGGACATTTGCGATGCGATGGCGGAGGGGTCCCTGCCGGATGTGACAATACCATCGGTGACCAGTATCAGGGCCTCATGCTGATCCAGTATTTCCAGAAAATCGGTAAGTCCCCGGTCTATGTTGGTGCGCGTGCCGTCCAGGGTAAGCTCCTCCGGTGAGCTGACCGGAAACAGTTCAGAATCAAAACCGTATGTTTCAATGACAACATGCTCAAGTTTATCGGTCGCATCAGGTGTCAGGATGCGCATAACATCCCGGTAACGGCTTTCCCCTTCATAAGTTCCCTTTTCGATTGTCGTACTTTGGCTGTTATCCAGCAGCAGGGCCAGATGCAATGGCGAAGTCCTCTCTTCATTAATGGAAATGACGGGATTCAGCAGGATGAGCAAGAGGATGAGAAAAGCCAGCGAGCGGAGACCGGTCAGCAACCACCGCCATGTCGCAGACAGTCCGCTTGCCCGCTGATAGGTCCAGTAGGAGAGTGCCAGGGCTCCGGCAATCAGGATCACAATCCAGAAAACCGGGACAGCATGTTGAAAACCGTCAAATTGGATGTCCATAGTAACCGGTCAACCGGTATTCCTTCAATCGGTATGTTCAAGCAGCCGCCGGATCAGTGAGACCGTGTCAAGTCCTTCCGCCTCAGCTGCATAGTTGTTTACAATCCGGTGACGGAGAACGGGGATGGCCAGGCTTCGGATGTCTTCTTCGGTGACATTGTACCTTCCCTGGGAAAGGGCGCGGGCTTTTCCTCCGATCACAAGGAACTGCGAGGCGCGTGGTCCGGCCCCCCAGCTCATGTATTTATTAACAAAATCGGGCGCGCGATCCGTATTGGGACGTGTCATGGAGACCAGGCGCACAGCAAACTCCAGCACACTGTCCGGCACCGGTACTTCCCGGACCAGGTCCTGATAGTCCATGATCTGCTTGCCGCTGAGTATCGGCTGGATCGTTGCCTGGCCCGGCGCCGTTGTCTGGCTTACGATATCCATCTCCTCCTGGAAAGCGGGATAGTCCAGCCAAAGATTGAACATGAACCGGTCGAGCTGCGCTTCCGGCAGGGGATAGGTGCCTTCCTGTTCGATGGGATTCTGGGTTGCAAGGACAAAAAACGGTTTCTCCAGATCATGTCGCACGCCACCCGCGGTAACGTGATACTCCTGCATGGATTCCAGCAGCGCCGCCTGGGTTTTGGGCGGGGTTCGGTTGATTTCATCTGCCAGAATGATGTTTGCAAAAAGCGGTCCGGGTATGAAGCGGAACATTTTTTTGCCGGTGGTGGCATCTTCTTCGATGATCTCGGTACCGGTGATATCTCCGGGCATGAGATCCGGAGTAAACTGGATTCGGTTAAACGAGAGGTTCAGGCTTTTTGAAAGCGTGCGGATCAACAGCGTTTTGGCAAGCCCCGGAACTCCGACCAGGATGCAGTGACCGCGTGAGAACAGGCTGATGAGCAACTGTTCGACGATATCATTCTGTCCAACTACGATTTTGGCGATTTCCTTTCGTAATGCTGAAAAATCCCTGGTGAAGGCTTCGGCTTTTTCCGTCTTGCTGAATTCTTTTGTTTCGGCCATAAGTTCTTAGTGTCAGCGGTTTTGGAAGGGTTGATGAAAAAGGATGCCGGTTGCAGCAGCTGAAAGCCGGACCTGAAGGCAGTCTGATGTGCCGGATTTGTTGCAGATGGATCTTTTGCGGATGGATTTGATGTGGTTCGGATTTGTTGCGGTACGGATGCCCCTTAATTGGTTTCGGGATATAGTTCCTGTTGGCCGGGCGTGTTGGTGTCCCCTGGAATTTCCGGAGCAAGAGGGTCCGGCATGTCCATCGGGTCGTATTCAGGGACCCGTATACGGTATTCAACAAACATTTCATCCCGCAGATCCATGATCCATTCTGAAAGAATCTGCTGACTTTTCTGCTGAAGTGCAAAATTTCTGATGAGCTGGTAATCCTGTTCGAGGTTGGCGCGGTGTTCTTCCACACGCTCATTCAGTTTGACAGTGCGAAACGCCCGCTTGTTATCCTCACCATACTGGTACGAGCGTGGCGGTGAGATGTCTCCGGGCTCTTCCAGCAGCAGCACGGTTCGGTACAGGGCCGGGTCAAGTTGATTGACAGGAATAAAGCGCTGTCCGGTTTGCGGATCGACCAGCCGGCCGCCAGCCGGACCGGTATTGCGGTCATCCGAGTGTGTGCGCGCCATATCGGCAAAAGATTTGCCCTGATGCATTACACTGTCCCGGATTGCCGTCAGCTTTTCGATCGCATATTCTTCATCCAGTTCTTCCTCCGGGACTGAAATAAGGATGTGGTGGGTGGATATTCTCTGTCCCTGGCGTTCATTGAGCCGGATGATATGATATCCCTGGGCGGTGCTTACCACTTCCGAGATTTCTCCCTGATCCAGGGCCGCTGCGGCCGCCGCGTATTCGGGAAGCAGATCGGTAGCGTTGAGCATGGGCAGGCCGCCTCCCTGTGAAGCCGTAGGACCGTCACTGTATCGCCTGGCCAGTTCTTCAAGGGAGGCGCTGTGATGTAGTATGGAATCCCGCAGTTGGGCTGCGAGATTGCGTGCGTTTTCACGGGCTTCTGCCTTGGGCGGGGGTATGACCGTAATCTGGGACAGAGAGACGGATTCCGGAATGATCGGCAATGAATCTGCCGGGATCGCATTGAAAAATTCAACCACTTCGGGACGTGTGATGTTGATCCGGCTGATTTTCAATTGACGTACGCGGTTCACCAGCAGATCCTGGCGGAACTGTTCGGAATATTCGGCCTTGATCTCCACGATGGACTGGCCAAAAGTGCGCTCCAGTTCCTGTTCGTTGCCGAGCTGTTGCACAAGTTCGTCAATTCGCTGGTTGAGGATGCGGTCCACCTCGGCATCGCTGACGATGACGGAGTCGATTCTTGCTTTTTCCACCAGTACATAATTATCGATCATGGATTCGAGAACGTAAAACCACATCTGTTCATCGAAGGTCTCATCGCGCATTTGCTGCACGAATTCGAAGACCCTCTGATCCACATCAGACTTCAGGATAATATGGTCGTTCACCACGGCAACGATTTGATCGGCAACCTGCCGCTGTTGTCCCATCGCACTGACGGTGAGTAAAAAAGTAAAAAGGAAAATGAAAAGTGAGCGCATAATCTATGATTGCCGTTGTCAGTTGCCAAAAACAGTGCACA
>SKYW01000159.1 GCA_007127695.1 Balneolales bacterium
CCAATAACGGCATGACCAGCAACGATCTGGCCGCTATCGAACATTTCCGCCACCACCACAGTGTGGTCTATGAAGTTCTTCGGGGCAATTACGATGCCGGAAGCATCAAGGACCGGGTGGCTGATGAGTTCCGGGGCCAGGGCCTTCGGATCATCAAGCACTCCGACCCGGTTCCGGGCTCACCGGTTGTGGTCTCCTCAAATCACAATCCTGCCATTACCGCTGCCATCACCAGCGTATTGCTGAACATAGATCCCGCCGAACCAAAGTATGCCGAGCTGGTTTCTCAGTGGGACCCGGAGTTTCGTAACGGCTTCATCCGGGCACAGGCCACCGATTATGACCTGCTGGCACAAAAGATCCTGGAGGTGCCGGCACCATGACGAAGATTATCCATACCCTGTGGACCTGGTTCCGGTCCAGCATAAAACTGCGGGTGCTCTCCATCATCGGGGTGGTGGTTTCCCTGTTGATGATCATCATATCCATCGGCATCCTGCACCAGTGGCGGGCACTGATCATTGAGCAGGAGACGGACAACGCCAAATCGATTGCCACGGCCTTTTCCATACCGGTAATTGAGGCCATGATCCATGCCGAGCAGGAGCAGGGCTCGAGGGACGATCTGCTCATCAGCCATGTCCAGAACTTCCGGGACAATGTGGAAGGGATCGTATACATCTCCATCCAGGACATCAACCACCGCATTATTGCCCACAGTGACCTGTCGCGCTACGGCCGGCAGCTGGACGATCCGCAGATACTTTCCGTGAGCCAGACGCGTGAAGTGCTCACCTCCATCTCGGAGCACCCGGAGCACGGATGGATGCTCGAAATTCTCCAGCCCCTTCAGATCGGGGAAAAGCGGTGGGGTACGGTGCTGATGGGATTCGATGCCTCGAATATTCGGGAAAAAGTGCGCAGCGCCTTTTTTCAACTGCTCGGACTCACTGTGATCGCCATGATCGTGACCATCGGGCTGCTCTACTACTTTATCAGCAGAGTGCTCATTTCGCTGAAGGACCTGGTGAGAGAGATTGACAAATTTGATCTGGATTCCGGTGACGCAACAGCCCTTCCTGCCCGCAGTGATGAGATCGGCTTTCTGATCGACCATTTCGAGATGATGAAAAAGCGGCTCACCCAATCCAAGGTCGAACTGGAGAAGGCACAGAACCAGATATTCCAGGCCGAGAAGCTGGCATCGATCGGGCGACTGGCATCGGGCGTGGCCCATGAAGTGAACAACCCGCTGAACGGCATGCGTTTTTGCGTATTCGGGATTAAAAAGGACCTGGACAACCGGGAGCAGACGGTCGAGTACCTGAACATGATCGATGACGGATTGACACAGATCGAGTCCGTGGTCACCAAGCTCCTCGGCTATGCACGGCAGCGACCAAAAGAGCCGCAGGCAGTCGACCTGGTAAAACAGCTAACCACGGTACGGGACCTGCTGGAATACCGGCTGAAGGAGAAGCGGATCCGGCTGGACACAGGCGTTGACGAAGGTCTTCCACCCGTCAAGGCGGATCCCAACCTGATGCAGGAAATGCTCATGAACCTGCTTCTGAACAGCCTGGACGCTGTGGATGAAGAAGGTGAAATCGTCGTGGGAATGCAGGCAATCGGCGGGAAAATGATTATCCGGGTCCGGGACAACGGGACCGGTATCCCGGAAGAAGAACTGAAAGTGATATTCGAACCCTTTTATTCAACCAAAGAGACCGGCAAGGGAACCGGACTCGGCCTTTCCGTAACACTTGGAATCGTTGAATCACATAGCGGTACCATCACCGTCATGAGCAAAAAGGGCGAGTATACGGAATTCACTATTACGCTACCATTGGAGACGGAGAATGAAACGAACATGACAGCCTCCGGCTGACACATATGGGCATGATTATATCCTGTCATGTGAATTCATTCTGACATTATGAATCTTAATTGATTTAAACAGATGAAAGTATTAATCGTTGAGGACGAACGGATTACACGGATCACACTGGCCAACCTCCTGAAAAAGGAGGGCTACGAGGTCGAGAGTGTTTCCGACGGTGACAAGGGGCTCCAGAAGGCCGGGACCGGCGCTTTTGATGTCATCATCACCGACCTGCGACTGCCCGGAAAAGGGGGCATCGACATCCTGAAAGCAGCCAAGGAATCCAATGGAAACTGTGTGGTGATTGTAATCACGGCCTACGCCTCCGTCGAGACCGCCGTGTCTGCACTCAAACTTGGCGCTTACGACTACATTACCAAGCCGCTCTCCCCGGAAAAATTCATCAGCCTGATGAATAACGTCCATGATTTCTTCAAGGTCAGGGATGAAAACAAAAAGCTGAAAAAGCGCCTGGAACGGATGGAGAACAGATCCGTCATCGGCAGCTCCCCGCCCATGCGCAAGCTGCTTGAGACCGTCCGGAACGTGGCCGGACATGATTACACGGTACTCATCCAGGGCGAGAGCGGCACCGGAAAAGAAGTCATTGCCCGTGCCCTTCATCAGCAAAGTAACCGCCGGGACCAGCCGTTCATCGCCGTCAACTGCGCCGCCATTCCGGAAACCCTGATCGAAAGCGAGCTGTTCGGGCATGATAAGGGTGCGTTCTCGGGAGCCATCCAGCAGCACAGCGGATATTTCGAGCGGGCGCACAAGAGTACGATCTTTATTGATGACATCGACGATTTTCCGCTCAACCTGCAGGTCAAACTGCTTCGTGTGCTGCAGGAGCGCCAGTTTGTCCGTGTCGGAGGCATGGAAACCATTTCCGTGGATGTGCGTGTCATCTGTGCAACAAAAGTAAACCTGGAGCAGCTGGTCCGGGAGAACCGGTTCCGCGAGGATCTGTACTACCGGTTGCATATCATCCCGTTGCATCTGCCGCCGCTGCGGGAGCGGAGGGAGGATATCCCCGCACTGGTCAGCCATTTTTTCAAGAAAATTGGTGCCGGGGACATGCTCGCGCGCCTGGACCGTACCACCTATGACCACCTGATGGCTTACGACTGGCCGGGCAATGTGCGGCAACTGGAAAATACCGTGGAGCGCATCGTGGCCACTTCCGATGTCAGTATTGCCGCCTCGCTGGCGGACGGCAATAATTCGCTGTCAGCCGGCAGTGAACTGCTCCCGTCCAGGACTGCGCAAGGCAACCCGTCCGCTAACGACCAGTATCCACCATACGAAGAGTTCATCCAGGAAAAGGAAGAGGAAATCATCGGTTGGGCACTGGAAACGACGGGACAGAATATCACCAGGGCTGCCGAATTGCTGGACCTGCCAAGGGGCACGCTGCGCAGCAAACTGAAAAAACTGGATCGGTTCCGGGAGTAGATTGTCCCGACAGGTCAGACACCCGATCCATCGGCACCTTCACTTTGTTTGCAAATCAGCATCACCTTGTTTGCAAATCAGCATCACCTTGTTTGCGGGCCACCATCACCATTCTTTGCGGGCCACCATCACCATTCTTTGCGGGCCACCATCACCATTCTTTGCGGACCACCATCACCATTCTTGGACTGGTTTCCGGGTCAAATGTCCCGCCGCGGTAATCACCGCAGAGTGTGTCCATCACCATTCCCCGGTCTTTGAAAGCTGCCTCGAACCACTCCCTCCCATACAGTTTGACGCGCTCCTGGTAGGTCATGGATTTGCCGTCTGCCGATGAGACAAAGGACAGGGATTTCACCACGGTATCTTTTTCGATGTACCGGGTGATCCGGCAGCTCATGTTCCCGAGGGCCACGGTCTCTTCCGGAACCAGGGTGTTGCGCACGGCCTGCGGGTTCAGATAATCCATCACCAGACATCCTCCCTGTTCCAAATTGGCGCACATATTGGCAATCACGCGCAAATTGTTATTGTCGTCTTCAAAATACCCGAAACTTGTGAAGAGATTGCACACCAGGTCACATGGAGTGCCCTGCCACGTGCGCATGTCCCCGATTTCAAAATGGACATCCGTGACGCTATCATCCGCGGCCTTCTCCCGGGCTTTATGAATCGCTTTTGGGGAAAGGTCCACCCCTGTGACCCGGTAGCCTTCTTTTGCCAGCAGCAGGGAGTGGCGTCCGCGCCCGCATCCCATATCCACAGTAATCGGATACCTGTCGGGTGGAAGCAGTCCCGCGATCCACTTGACCAGCAGCGCTGCCTCGGCATCATCCCTGTTGGCATAGAGCTGTTCGTAGAGGGGACTGTCAAACCAGGATTCGAACCAGGTGTCGGTAGCCATTAGTCGTTAGTTATTTTAGATCCGTGATTTCTATCTGATTTATACCTCATGCGGCATGTGCAGCCAAACCTTTTTTGGCTGCTGACCGCACAAACTGGCACGCAATATATCCCGAAATTGCATTAAATATTATCGTATTTTGGGCCGAAACAAATCACCCGATTATGACCTACCCGCAAAAACTACTGGCTTCCGTTCGGGCATCCCGTACCGTTTTGTGCGCCGGGCTGGACCCTGTGCCTGAACGCCTTCCCCCGGAAATCCGGAACCGGGGGCTCTCCGAAGCAGAAGCCGCCGTCACGTTCTGCCGCCGGATGATCGAACAGACCAAAACCGGTGTGGCTGCCTACAAAATCAACATCGCCTATTTCGAGGCACTGGGAATCGATGCTTTCCATGCCCTCAACGATGTGCTCGATGCCATCCCGTCGGGCAAGGTCCTGATCGCCGACGCCAAGCGGGGCGACGTGCCGCACACCAACGCACGCTATAAAATCGCATGGTTCGACCGGTTCGGGTTCGATGCGATCACCCTGTTCCCTTTCATCGGGCTGGATACGCTCCACCCTTTTCTGCAGGATACGCACCGTGCCGCCTACGCGCTCACGCTCACGTCCAACCCGGGTGCGGCCGACCTGATGATGCGTCCCTTCGAAGGGGCAAACTCCCTCAGCGAATATATTGCCGGGCGGCTTCGCAGCACATCGCTGGAACATCCCGGTACGCTTGGCATGGTGATCGGGGCCACACAAAGCGCGTTTTACGGACCTGTCCTGCAGGCCTTTCCGGAAGCACCGCTCCTGATCCCGGGTATCGGTGCCCAGGGTGGATCGGTGACCGAACTGGCGCAACACCTTCGCCGCCACCAGGGACTTCCGCTGATCAATGTCAGCCGGGGCCTGGCCGCCATGGATCCCAACAATCCCTCTGATTGGCAAATGCAGGTTGCCGCCAACACCGACCGCTACAACCAGATGCTGCAAGGTATCTCAGAGCGCTGGCTGTTGCCGGGCAGCCCGGACGGTCCCCAACAGGAGAACGAGGCCTCATGAGCAAACCCCACGTCATCGTGTACACCGACGGCGCATGCAGCGGCAATCCCGGTCCGGGCGGATGGGGAGCCCTGCTCCAGTGGAACGGCCGTGAAAAAACGATCAGCGGCGGAGAGCCGGCTACCACCAACAACCGGATGGAACTCAGGGCGGTCATCGAGGCCCTGCGCACCCTTAAACGTCCCTGCCGCGTTTCCATCCATAGCGACAGCGCCCTCATCGTCAACGCTTTCACCCAGGGATGGGTGGACAATTGGCTGCGCCGGGGCTGGAAAAAAGCCGACAAGAAACCCGTTGAGAACCGGGACCTTTGGGAGCAGCTGCTGGATGCCATGCGGACGCACGACGTGGAATGGGTCAAGGTGAAGGGCCACTCCGACGACGAGCGCAATAACCGGGTGGACCGGCTGGCTGTCGAAGCGTGCAAAAAGCAGGGTTCATCGGGGTGAAGCCTGGCATGCCACTCGCTTTGGTGCCTTCGGTATTGGTCCGGTGGATTTCGCTGGAGGAACCCGTTTTCAGCCGCTCATTTTATCCCATTGATAACGGGCGTACGGCTTCAGGTGCAAGTCGTCGATCATCCCCTCCCTTGCCTTGAACCAACCGGTGACAGCGATCATGGCCGCATTGTCGGTGCAGTATTTTGGATGGGGGATGTGCAGTGAGGCCCCGAGCTCCCCGGCCATCTTGCGCGCCTTCTCCCGAAGCATCGAATTGGCCGATACGCCGCCGGCTATGATCACACTCTTGACCCCGGTTTTACGCACGGCCTGGCGCAGCTTGTGGATGAGCACATCGGTGATGGCCGCGGAAATGCTGGCACACAGATCGTTCAGGTGCTCAGAGACAAAAGCCGCGCGCTGCGGTTCCGGGATATCCTGAAGGTAGTACAGCACCGATGTCTTGAGTCCGGAGAAGCTGAAATCAAGCCCTTTCTTCATCATGGCACGCGGGAAATTGTAAAAGGAAGGGTCGCCGTCACGGGACAGCCG
>SKYW01000030.1 GCA_007127695.1 Balneolales bacterium
AACGTTTTGTACGCCAGATAGTTGTCGATATCCATCTGCGTCTTCATATGCGCATGGTGTTCCGGCTGCGAAAGATCCATTGTCGCCGCAAAGTCCCGCATGGCGAGATAGTGCTGCCGGTCTTCCTCCGTGCCATGATTCAGCACGGCGCCACCCACAAGAATCCCGACATCATCCCGGTGGATGCCGTAATTCAGCTCCACAAACCATCCGTCATACCGCTCGCGGATATTGTGGATGCCCCAGTATTCGCCGTTGATGAAGACCACGGCGGGACGATACGCCTGCTGGTCGATACACCTGTCGGCGTAGAGCGACTGGATCACGGCATCCTTGAACATGGTGTGGAACCAGTCATCGCTTGAGGAACGCAACACAAGCCGCTTCCAGGTTTCCAGCGAATCGTCCGTTCCGGCTTTCCGTAGGCCGGGAAACAGCGGCCAGCTTATCTCCGGGCTCCAGTCATACGCGCTTCGGGCGTAGATCCTCAGCGATTTCTGCGGATATCGGCGGGTGGCCCCTCCGTGGATGCGCACACCCACGTTTTGCGCAAATCCATGCAGGGGAGCATTTTCCGAACCGGGCACGGAGGCAGCAGCGTGAGTCCCCGGCACGGCAGCAATGTCGCCGCCAGAGGACATGGAGGCCGTGTCACCGCCGGGCATGGCAGCAACGGCGCCGCCACCCAGGGCCGCATCCACCGGAATATCGCGGCAAGCCGCCCGGTGATGCGCAAAAGGATCCGCGTGCACATCAATAAACGTCATGTGCGCCGGGCGCTCCCACGCATCCCCACGCTCATTGTAATTTCCGCTGGAAACGATCTCGTCGGGATCGAACGTGTCGCCCGGGACCATGATGCCGGTGGCATCACTGAAGAAATGCTCCAGATCGGCAGCCAGGGCGATGACCGGGAACGAGTACCGGCCGGCTCCCTCCGGATGGATGAACCACGTTCCCGTCGCCACCTCGCTGTTCCTGTAGCCTTCACGCACGGAGACGGCCCGGATCACATGTCCCTTGAATACCGGCCCCGACGGTGCTTGCCAGAACTGCGGCCCCGTTCGAATGCCCGTGAGCATATCCGGCTCATGATCCCTCCTGGCGATGTGGACCGGCCTTTCGAACACCGGAGAGGCTGTCGTGGGCACGGACCCGTCCGTCGTGTAATGGATCACGGCATCCGGATGTCCGGCATCCACGGCAAGTTCCAGGGTATCCGTGTAAAATCCGGGGCGATGAGAAAAAACTGGCGGATCGGCGATGCCCTGCCAGGGTGAATCCCGGTTGGATGCGCCGGGAGTCGGTGTGTCGAACAGACGCCAGTGGTCCGCCCCGTCGGGGTAGCGGCCGTACGAATAGTCTGTGGGGATGGGCGTGGGCGCAAGCCGGTCGATCACAGGCGTATCCTGTCCATCAGGGATGGTGAATGAGCTGAGCAGCACTTCCTCTCCCTCGGACCGGATCCGGAAACTGGTGTGCAGCGGCGCCCCCGGAGTTCTCCGGTCTTTACCGGAGGCCCAGATGAGCATGAAATCGCCGGGCGGAATGGTGGTGTCAGGGAACACCCATCGCCAGGGTCGTGTGGCATCATCCGAAAGGCCGTATCCGTTCAGATTCACGGTGTCGGAGCCCGTATTATACAGTTCCACCCAGTCCTCGTAATCACCGTCCTCGTCTGCAACAGTGGTCCGGTTGGATGCCTGCACCTCGTTGATCACAATCTGCGGGGCGTCCTGTGCAGCGGCGGGTCCGGCCATAACAGATGCAACCATCAACATGGATGCAAGAAGCGCTCCAAAGCGTCTTGTAAAGGCAGGCATGGGATTAGTAGGGTCAGTGCATGAAAGAACCGGTGGCGGGGTGAACCGCTGTTGGGAAGGACCCGTGGCGGGGAGCCCCCAAATCATCACCGATGTATCAGCCGCATGTCGACGACCTCGCCGGGACGCAGGTTCAGATCGTGATTAAGTGCTATGCGGACCGGCAGTCCGATGGTTTCAAACGGCTGTTCCGGGAACAACGAGGTAAACTGCTCCACCGTTTCCATCTGCACCCCGACGCTTTCGATCTCCATGATGGCTTCGCGGCGCTCGCGTCCCTGCTTGCGCACCAGCACCTGCATTCCGGGCTCGGGCTTGACAAAAAGCGGATGCCGGATATATCCCACAATGTAATCCGGTTGCGGGGCGTAGATGCGAATGATCGGTTCGCCCTGGTCCACATACTCGCCGCTCATTTTGAATACCTGTGCCACCTGTCCGCTCACCGGGGCGCGAAGCGTAACCGGCATCATTTCCGCTTCAATGCGCTCCAGCGTGCGCTGGTGCACCTTGAGGGCCGCAGCGATGGGATCGCTTTCATCCCACCGATCCAACACCCTGTCCAGGTCAAACCGCTCCAGCCGCGCCTGAAGCCGGTCCACCAGCTCCTCGATGACGACAACTTCTTCCTGAAGGGCCTCGAATTCCGTGCGGGCGCGTTCCAGCATTTCCTGAGCCGTGAGGGCGCGCTCGTCCATGCTCTCCAGCCGTTCGTACTCGCGGAGCGCCTGCTGTTTGCGGATGCGGGCCATGCCCAGTCGGGCGCGGTTCTCCATCAGGTCAACCTGCATGGATTCGTAGTTGAGCAGATTGCGCTCCTGGTCCACAAACGGATCGCGCGAGATGCGTATCAGTTCGATCTGGGCCAGGACCACCGCCAGTTCTGCCTGCATGATCTGCGGATCGGTGGTCACCAGGCGGGCGATAACGTCCCCGGAACGGACCGAGTCAAAGGCGTTTACCGTCATATCGGCAAGGGAGCCGGCCTGCGGACTGCGGACCTCGGCCTGCTTGCCTACCACGCGTCCGATCATGGTGGTAGCCTCCACCCTGTCCCGCCAGAGCCACATCACCACACCGGCCACAAGCACAAAGATCAGAAGCGGGAAAATACGCACCCGTATCTCTCTCCATCGGAGCTTGGCGGGAATCGGGATTTTTTCGTTGTATTGCGACATAATAACTGCTAAATACTGCTAAAATGTGATTTTTTGATTAAAAATGGAGGATCAGACTTCCGACTCTTCTTCCGCCTTCATGGTGGTCACCCGCGAAATGGAGGTGTTGGCCTGCAGGTCGTTGAGCAGATCGTGCACACGGGAAGGGTCGCGCAGCAGCAGGCGGTAGGACAGATCCGCGCCTTCCTCATCCTGCACTGAGCGCTGGCTGGCCATCTGGACTTTCAGGGCGTGCCTGTCAAGCAAATTCTGCAGCGAGGAGATCTCCCCGAGCGAATCGGTCCAGTGGAGGTTGAGGATCAGGTCGTAGCGCTGGCGGCTGCCGAACGATGTGTACCACACGTACAGCAGGACAGATCCGGCGACGATCGTGCCGATCACAGCGGTGGAAAATTTCTGGGTCCCGGCGGCCATGCCGATCACGATCAGGCTCAGGATATAAACCGTATCCAGCGTATCCCGTACGATATTACGGAACCGGACGATGGCAAAAACGGCCATAAGGCTGAATGCCGTCACCAGGTTGTTGTCCAGCACCATCATCACCAATGCGACGGTAATGGGGATCAGGATCAGCGAGGCCACGTAGGTGCGCGAGTAGGAAAGTCCCGAATGGGTGTACATGTAGACCCAGGCCAGGACTTGTCCGCACAGAAAGGCGAGCAGCAGCGCCATGACAAGCGCCATGAAGTCGGTTGGCAGGGGAGCCACATCCCCCAGATAAATCCAGTCAGACATAAATAAAAACTTTAAATATTATACGAAATTTCGAATGAAGCGATGTTCTCCCATATCGGTGATGCCATCCACGTATTTGGCGGCGGGTCCGGCACGCAGGCCGAACACGCGGACCAGGTCCATGAACCAGTTGGGGAAGCGGTCCGTGAATTTGAGTTCCAGGATCACTTTTTTTCCGAAAACCAGGTGCGGGTTCCGCAGGTCGTGGGCAAAGGAGAGACTGCGCTGGGGCTCGCTTTGCACGTTCCGATCGATGGTCACGCGGATCTTGTTGGCGCCATTGGCGATCCATGCCTCGCGCAGGTAGGAGACGTGCACTTTGGGCCCAGCCTGGAGATGGTTGACGAGCCGGGAGAAATCAAGAAGCGCATCCATCTGTTCGCCATCTTCGGGGTAGACCAGGTCCCTGGACGAGGGGATGAACCCGCGTGCCAGATCATGGACAGCACGCCGGTGGACGATAGCCCGTTTCTTGACGATGATCCGGTCCACCCGGCGCTTGATCTCGAAATAGACCGGCGCTTCGTCCGAGGTTTCATAGTACCGGATGCGAAGCTTGTAGCGGTTGCGGTCCCCGTTGACAGTATCCTGGTAGGTCCGTAAATCGGGAGAATCAAGGTACAGGCTGTGAACGGAGTAGGAAAGTTTGGGTTGGGTTGCGCCATAGGGATCCATGTCCAGATACGAGGAGACAAAGTCGCGTATCCCGAGAGCTATTTCTTCGTTGATCACATATTTGTGCTCAAACCTCTGTTTCTGGATGGTGTCCATGATAAAAAAACGCTGGGAGTAGCCGGAGATTAAAATGCATATGGCATGCTCTGGCCGGAGTGCTGGCCGCTGGCCGCTGGCCGCAACCTGGTAGTTACTACAACGCAAAATGATAACAAAAATTTAACACATTAACCAGAAAATGGCCTTATACTGTATATCTGCTCAAAATCTGCCACTTGCCTCTGACTGCGAACATTTCCATCCAAAAAATGGTTATCTTGTAGACTTCCACATGTTATGGAAGCATCGGATGGACACGATACGGAATGCCATACCGTTGAATCTTTGGAATCAGGTGTGCCTTTTTATCGTACTTCCCCGGCAGCACACATCTGTTTTTCACTGAGGGATTTCCAACACACATTTACAAGATCACAGATTTTATGCGGCGCATTATCTCTATAAGCATCCTCGCACTGGTCGTCCTGGCTGCAATCCGCCTTACGACATCTTCCGGAAACGAAGCCGTCAATCCGGAGGATAGAAACGAAATCCTCCAGAATGCGGTTATGACCAGCCTGGACGGTAGCGAAGTCACACTGAGTGATTTTGCCGGCAAGACCGTGCTCATCGACATCTGGGAAACCTGGTGCACTCCGTGTCTTCGGAGTTTTCCCACCCTCCAGAAACTGATGGAGGATTTCCCGGATGACTTTATTGTGCTGGCAGTTTCCCCTGGATACATGGACTCGCCGGAGCAGGTGAAGGAGTTCGTGGAGAACCACGACTACGACTTTACATTTGTTTTCGGGGAGGATCTGGCCCGCGACCTGAATGTGCAGAGTATTCCGTTCAAAGTGTATGTGGATCCGGAAGGACAGTATGTTGAATCCATCCTCGGCACGCGGGGACCGGAACGCGACTACGAGAAGGCGCGAGAGATCATCCAGCAGAATTTGTGATTTTTCAAAACCATCATTAACAGAAAAAAAGTAATCGAATTATGAGTGTTGTTAAAGAAAAGAAATTACCCTACAAAGTAGCCGATATCTCCCTTCATGAGTACGGCAGGAAGGAAATCTGGCTGGCCGAGGCGGAGATGCCCGGGTTGATGGCGCTCCGCGAGGAGTTCGGTCCGCAGAAACCGCTCAAAGGCGCGCGCATTGCCGGCTGCCTGCACATGACCATCCAGACCGCCGTGCTCATCGAGACGCTGGTGGAGCTGGGCGCCGACGTGCAGTGGTCGTCCTGCAACATCTACTCCACGCAGGACCATGCCGCGGCCGCCATTGCCAAAGCCGGCGTGCCGGTGTACGCGTGGAAAGGGATGACCGAGGAAGAGTACGAGTGGTGCATCGAACAGACGCTGTTCTTCCCGGACGGTGAGCCGCTGAGCATGATCCTGGATGACGGCGGCGACCTGACCAACATGGTGCTCGACAACTATCCCGAGCTCGCATCCGGACTCCGTGGCATCTCCGAGGAGACCACCACCGGCGTATTGCGGCTCTACGACCGCATGCGCGAAGGCACCCTGCCCGTGCCGGCCATCAACGTCAACGACTCGGTGACCAAATCCAAATTCGACAACAAATACGGCTGCAAGGAATCCTGTGTGGATGCGATCCGTCGCGCCACCGACGTGATGCTCGCCGGAAAAGTGGCTGTTGTGGCCGGATACGGTGATGTCGGCAAGGGATCCTCAGCTTCGCTGCGCGGCGCCGGCGCCCGGGTGATCGTCACAGAGATCGATCCGATCTGTGCGCTCCAGGCCGCCATGGACGGCTACGAGGTGAAGAAAATGGTGGATGCGGTCAAAGAGGCGG
>SKYW01000123.1 GCA_007127695.1 Balneolales bacterium
CAGAGAGAAGCTGCTTTTCGTGCAGACAATCTGAAATAGTTTCCGACGAAGCACTTATCTTTCTGAACCGCCTGTCGGACCTTCTGTTTGTAATGGCCCGGTACCAGAACAAATCCAGGGACGTTCAAGATGTTGCCTGGAAGGCGAAATAACAGTGATAATACGCCAGCCTGTCATTACCATGGGCCTGACCAACAAACAGAAAAAATATATCCGCGATCATCACCGCGATAAAAACGCCGGGCAACTCTCCCGTGAGCTGAAATCCGACAGGAATGCGGTGCAGGAATATCTCGACACCATCTCTCCCCAAACAGACAGCCGGAAAAAAACCGTTTTCTACATAGCCGCACTGTTTATTCCGGTGCTGTTTTTTGTCCTGCTGGAAGTCTCCCTGCGTTTGTTCGACTATCGCGGGGATACCCGGCTGTTCATATATCCCGAAGAATATTTCGAAGGCGAATACGGGTTTGTCAACCGGAATTTCAACGCCCGTTATTTCTTCAATACCCAAAACCTTCCCGGTTTCTCCAATGATGCCTTCCTGACGGATAAACCTGACACTTCATTCCGTGTATTCGCCATGGGCGGTTCCTCTACGGCGGGATACCCGTACGGGTTCAATGCCACGTTCTCAAGGGTCACCTCTGATGCACTCAAAGATATCCTGCCGGGACGGCTGGTCGAAGTCATAAACCTGGGTGCCTCCGCCGTCAATTCCTATACGCTCTACGACCAGATCCCTGAAATCCTGGAACAGCAACCAGACGCCATTTTCATCTATACCGGCCATAACGAGTTTTACGGAGCCCTTGGAGTGGGCTCCAGCGAACAGTTCGGTGCCTTCCCCGGTTTTGTGCGCACCTATCTCAAGCTGCAGCGATTGAAGACGTTCATGCTCCTGAGAGATGGCATCGCTTCCCTCTCACAATGGATTGCAACCTCGCTGCTTGGCGAGCCGCATCCGGCAAGAGACGGAACCCTGATGCAGCGCATGGTCCAGGATCAGACCATTACGCTCGACAGCCAGGTTTTTGAGTACGGTAAAAACCAGTTTGAAAGCAATCTGGACAAGATCCTCCAGCGGTTTCGTGAACAGGATATCCCTGTCTTCATCTCGAGCATTGCCAGCAACCTCGGTGACCAGGAACCTTTTGTCTCAATCGAAACCCCGCTGTATCCTCCGGCGCGACAGGTTTTCGGAGAGGCCCGAAGACATTACCAGCAGGGCAATCATGACCGGGCCTACGAACTTTTTGTCTTCGCAAAAGATCTGGACGCACTCAAATTTCGCGCACCCGATGTTTTTAACGAAATCATCCGTGATAAGGCAGATAAACATGGGGCAGTCTATGTTCCGGTGTATGAGGACATGAAAGAACAAAGCGAAAACCGGATCATCGGCTTTGATCTTATGCTGGAACATTTGCATCCCAACAGGACCGGGTATTTTCATATTGGCAAATCCTTTTACGAAGCAGTGGCTGCCAGCGGTATCCTGGACGATGAGGCGGATTATCAGGCACTCAGAAATTGGGACGAATATTTTGACGGGATGAAGGTTTCCGAACTGGATGAACGGATCGCCTACCACCGGGTTCGCCTTCTCACGGGTGGATGGCCCTTTGTTACCGGTCCATCCCCGGATGGGTATCCCGCAGCATACGAGCCTGAAAACCGGATTGACGAGCTGGCTTTTGAAGTCGTCCACACCAATTTACGATGGGACCAGGCCAAACTGAGTGTTGCAGAGTACTTTATGGAACATGGCGAGTTTGAGCTGGCCTTGATGGAATATGAGGGACTTATAAGAGATCAACCCTATAATCACTCCCCGCATGTTTTTGCCGGACGTCTGCTGCTTCAGGTATTGAACGACTTTGAGCGTGCGCGACCGCACTTTGAAAATGCCTGGCGAATCAATCCTTCAAACTATTCCGCACGGATGCTCGGGTCCATAGAGGTCAATGAAGGCAACTATCAACGCGGCATAACTTTACTTGAAAAAGCACTTGAATTCAATCCCGATGATATCCAGGCCATGTTCAACCTTTCGGGGGCACAGGCGCTCAATGGAGATCTGGAGGCCGCCTATGAAACTGCCCGCCAACTAGATAGTATCCAACCTGACTTCCCCGGCCTGCTGCAGTGGAAACGACAGCTTGAAGCCCGGTTGCAAAGAAACCGAATGAATTGAACATGCATGCTGTTACCCGTTGCAGGTTTAAAGACAGTAAAAAGATATCCCTCAGCTGATATCATCATTGCTTAAGGATAAAATAATTGCTAACTATCATGGATCTGTTCTTCACTTATTTTTTTTATCACTCATGACCCGAATAACGTCAATATTAATCCTGCTATTCCTGGCGGCAACCGCTTGCGAGTTTACGGCAGAGCACACGCAAGCCACAGACGAGAAAGATCTGGTTGTGGAAACCGCATCGGAGCTTGTACCCGGGGAACCCAGCCTTGATGCTTTCGGCATTGACGAGTCACTTGACATTACCACGCATGTTATCCGCCGGAATGAATCCCTTTCCACCATACTGCGGGGGCACGGACTTGCATCCGGGGATATTCATGAACTGAGCAGAGCCTCTTCCGATGTTTTTGATGTACGCCGAATGCGGGCAGGACGCCCTCTGCACATCTACAGCAAGGCTGACAGCACCGGATCCGCTTCTGTTGCATTTGTGGTATATGAGGATAACAGCGCCGAGTTCATACGCTTCCATCTTGCGGATTCCATCTTTGTGGAAAGGGATCATAAACCGGTTGAGACCAGAACACGACTGGTGGATGCCAGCATTACAAGTTCCCTTTACCAGACCATGCGTCAGATCGGGGTCGACCCTCAACTGACCCACAGGCTTGCTGATGTCTACGCATGGCAGGTCGATTTCTACAGAATACAACCCGGGGATCATTTTAAAGTTCTTTTTGAAGAGCGGCTTATTGATGGTGAAGTAGCTGAGATCGGCAGGATTAAAGCCGCCGTCTTCACACACCGCAATCAGGATTTTTATGCCTTCCATTACCGCCAGAACGACCATGATGAATACTTTGATGAGGAAGGCAACTCGCTCAGAAGACAGTTCATGGCGGCACCGCTGGATTACACACGCATCAGCTCCCGTTTCACCAACCGTCGTTTTCATCCGGTGCTGAAACGCAATATGCCGCACCACGGAACCGACTATGCGGCACCGGTCGGCACACCCATCCGCGCTGTCGGTGACGGCACCATCACCGTTGCCCGTTACGACCGAAATAACGGGAATTATATCCGTATCCGCCACAACAGCATCTATGAAACCGGATACCTGCACATGTCCCGCTTTGCTAACGGAATGCGTCCCGGTACACAGGTCAAACAGGGCCAGATCATCGGTTATGTAGGCGCAACCGGACTGGCAACAGGTCCGCATCTCTGCTTCCGTTTCTGGCAGCATGGACGCCCGGTGGACCCGCGACGTATCGATCTTCCGCCAGCTGACCCCATTCTGACAGAACACCGGGGATCATTTGCAATCAGAAAAGAGCAGCTGCTCGGCAAGCTCGATATCGACCACGACTCCGTACTGAAACGACCAGAAATCTTTGCCATACAGATCGGATACAACGGGGTATTATCCAATCAAAACCTGTATGATGTTTCCGATGACGGCGATTTGTGACCGCTGTCCGGAATTGTTCCGTGAATTCCATCCAACATCCTGCATGGAAAAAAAAGACCACCTATGATGTCAAAAAAGATTATTCTCATTACCGGTGCAAGCCGGGGGATCGGCCATGCCACTGCCCGATATCTCGCCGGGCTAAAGCACCAGATCCTGGCCACCGCCCGATCAGAACAGCTGCTCGATGAGCTTAAATCCACCAATGCCAAGCGGATCGACTATGTTGCATGCGATCTGCTGGATGCAGCATCCCTTCAGAAGATCATCGACTACATCCGGGACCAGAACGTTGAAATTTCCGCACTGATCCATAATGCGGGTGGTTTGATCAACAAACCGTTCCGTGATCTGACGGATCAGGACTGGAATGCCATGTGGAATATGAACGTACTTACTGCAGTACGTCTCCTGCGAGCCTTGCTTCCGTTCTTTGCCAAAAACGCCCACATCGTGACCGTTGGAAGTATGGGAGGGTTCCAGGGGAGCTCCAAATACCCTGGATTGTCGGCCTACAGTACCTCCAAGGGCGCACTGAGCATCTGGAGTGAATGCATGGCAACAGAACTTAAAGACGAAGGCATCTCCGTAAACTGCCTCTGCCTTGGAGCAGTTCAGACCGAAATGTTTTCCTCGGCGTTTCCCGGTATGAAAGCTCCCGTCAAATCCGACGAAATGGCACAGTTCGTTGGTGATTTTGCTCTGAAAGGCCATTCTTTCATGAACGGCAAAGTACTGCCCGTGACACTTGGAGATCCCTGATCCGCTGGTTCAGAGCATATAACACGAAAAGTGCTTGACACGAAAAGTGCTTGACATATACCGAATCCATAACGATACTCTCCTGTCCGCCACCACCATTTCGGAAACATGTAAGGCATAATCATGCAAAAAACGAAATCCATCACAGTCCTGGCCACGTTTTTACTACTTGCAACCGTGGCTCAGCCAGCCAATTCCCAAACGCTGCGAATCGTCTCTATTAACACACTAAATGGAGCGATAACCGGAACAGCACTGGGCGGGGCTACAATCGCGCTGCAAAATGACTTCGATGAATATCCTCTTCGGTTTGGACTCGGCCTGGGTACAATTTTCGGGCTGGGCACCGGATTTTATGACATGTCTCGGACCGCCGGTGATTACGGCTATCACGTCAGCGGGCTCTTCAGTTCTGCGAATACCACCGGCGCCATCATCTTGATGGATACGTTCTACGGTGCCGCCACAGGAGCTATTGTCGGAGTCGCCATCAGTTTGATGAGCAAGGATTCCGATGTTCTGAAAGGGTTGCAGTACGGCAGCGGTGCGGGCGCATGGGTTGGCTTCGCTTTCGGATTGGTGGACGCTTTCGCACTAAGTACATCGGGCAATCTGGACCATTTTTATGATGGATACGCTCAGCGAACAGTGAACCCGGCCGGGATCCTTGAAATCCGTTCACGCAGCGAACAGTACGCTCTTGGATTCCTGAATCCCGTGTTGCTGCATTCGATGAAAAACGATGGTCAGGGAACCTTGTCCGCTCATGCACAACTTGGTATAGAGTTCACCCGCTTCCAGATGAACTGGTAGGGGGATGTGAATATTTGGTTCAGGTCCGTTCTCTGATCAGGTCGCCCCGGATACACACTCACTCTTTCTTTTTGCCCATCGTTTTCAAAATACTCCTTACGGTCTCCATGTTGCCCGCAAGTGAGGGACGGTATCCATCATTCAAGTAATTCCATTCCTTAGGTGGCACACCCATGCGGTCCCCGGCCGGATCCACAATATAACCCGTCTTTCCGGCTATCACTTCCCTGAAATCTTTGAGATCCTGCTCATCCAACACGCCATCCAGCAATGGCATTTGCTGCATCAGCTCCGGAATGACAGGGGGCGGCGTGACCCATATCGGCGGATTCTTGCAGTTTTGCAGAATTGCCGATTCGATGGCGTTGATGTTTTCCCAAAATTCAGCTATGGATACCAGCGTCCGACCCGGTATCAGGTGCAAGCGCAGGGCATCCTGGCTTCCCAACGCTACAAATACCCAATCCGGCTTCTTCGCCAGTACGTCATGTTCCAGCCTCCTCAAGGCATCTGCAGAAAGCGAATCACTGATACTGGCATCGATGTAGCGTATCTTGACTTTCGGGATCGCCAGGTCCAGCAGATTTCTCATGATATGGAACCAGCTCTGACGATCGTCGGTGATGCTGTCCCCGATTACTGCAATGGTGTCACTCGCCTTGAAAGGCAATTTTTCGGCCAATGCCATCATGCTTTCATCCTTTAGGATCTCCTCGGCGGCCTGTCGGGCATGCTGGTCAAATACTTCCCGTATTTTTTTGAAATTATCGGCATCTATACCGATGAAATCGGCAACCGCCTCCGGATCTTCAACCCCCTGAAAGAGCGGAAACCGTTTTTCAATGTTGGAGAACTGTACAAGGTATTCAAGTAACGCTTCCTTTTCTTCCTGTTTCATAGGTATCGCGATTTTCTTCAGTGGAGAGTTTCTGGCAATGCCATATCCAAATATACGTCAACTACCGGACAAGA
>SKYW01000092.1 GCA_007127695.1 Balneolales bacterium
CGGCTCATGCCCTCGTTTCGGAAGTCCTTGGCAAACTCGAACACGCCCTCGAATCCGCCGATGATGAGCCGCTTGAGGTAGAGCTCGTTGGCGATGCGCAGATAGAGTTTCATGTCCAGCGTGTTGTGGTGCGTCTCGAACGGACGTGCCGCCGCCCCGCCGTAAATGGGCTGGAGGATGGGGGTTTCGACCTCAAGGTACCCCATGCCGGTCATGTAGTCGCGCATGGACTGTATCATGCGGCTGCGCTTGACGAACACCTCGCGCACTTCGGGATTGACGACCAGGTCCAGGTAGCGCTGGCGGTAGCGATGCTCCTTGTCGGCGAAAGCGTCATAAATCACCTTGTTGCCCTGCTCGTCCTCCACTTCCTTGGCTACCGGGAGCGGACGCAGTGTTTTGGTGAGCAGTACGAACTCCTCGGCGTGGACCGTCAGTTCGCCGGTGCGGGTCGTGAACACGAATCCGCTCACCCCGACGATATCGCCCAGGTCGATCAGTTTTTTGAACAGCGTATTGTAGGTCTCGGTGCCCACATCATCGCGACGGATATAGACCTGGATGGTGCCGGACTGGTCCTGCAGATTGAAAAAAGCCGCCTTGCCCATGATGCGCCGGGTCATGACGCGTCCCGCCAGGCGCACCCGTTTCCGCTCCGCCTCCTCGCCTTCGAGCAGTTCCGGTTTCTGGCGGATCTCCTCTGCGCGGTGGTCGGTCTCAAAATCGTAGGGATAGGGATCCAGGCCCATTCCGCGGATCTCTTCCAGTTTTTCGCGGCGAAAGCGAGCCTGTTCGGTCAGGCTCAGTTCGGTTTCCTTCATGTGCAATTGGCGGTTGTTTTGTAATGCGTATGGTATGTGATTTGTTTTGCCCAATCCGGCGCACCCAATCCAGCGGTGCTGCTGCAGGCCGCTGACCGGATTGGCGCAGTGAAATGCGGGATGCGGAAACACGCTGATTTCCCCGGCAATCCACTTTTCAGACAATCGCTAAAATTACGGAATTGAACAGAAAGTTATCGGGATTAATTCGCACCGACCCGCACCCGGGTGACATGCTGACCTCAGTTTTCGTATATTCCACGATGGAACAGGAACCCGCCAGGAAGAACCGAGGTGCATCATTGCAATGGATGGTGAATACATACGCCCCCGTATCTTTTCCGGATGGATGCCGGCTGATGGCCGATGACCGCCGGAAGGAGGATGCCGTCCTGCCGATGCTGAAAGAGCTGGCGGTTCGCCAGGGACTGGATGGCGACCTTTTTGAACTCCGGAAACATGAGACGGGCAAACCGTATGGCGTGATCGGCGATCGCACCATCGGTGTCAGTATTTCGCATTGCCGCAGTATGCTGCTGTGTGGTTTGCACGCCGGCGGTGAGATCGGCATCGATGTGGAACCGGATGAACGCCGGGTGCATCCGCGTCTTCTCGAACGCATCTGCCATCCCGAAGAGCAATCCGGGCTACCTGACGATTTGTGCTGCATCCGCATGTGGACCATCAAGGAGGCCGCGCTGAAATACATGGGCACCGGTTTGAGGATGGCGATGAACAAGATCCGGTTGGATATGACGGGCGAACACCAGTTCACGGCAATCATGGAACCAGGTAACATTGCCATTTCCTCGTTCCCGTTCCGGAATCACTGGATTGCGGTGGCCACTGGTACCAGCGGGGCGTACCGGGACGGACAAGAACCATCCACCAGGGCATAATCACATCCACCAGAGCATGACTTAAGCAACCAGGGGATAACCAAATGATACAGGACGATCTGCACTGCAAACGCACATTGCCATTCAGCCGGGAGGAGCTGCTTGACAGGATCAACGCGCAGCCTTACGGCGGACAGGACGGTATCCGCATGATCTTCCTTCCACCAAGGCTGACTGAACGGAATGTTGATGAATTCAGCTATATCTATCGGCAGATTCAGGATACAAGCTATGAGGTCGCCGTCATCGTGGAGCAGGACCAGTTTGACTCACACCGCAAATTGCCGGTATTGCCGGGCAACACTGTGAAGACGGAATACGGCATTCTGCGCATGGAAGAGCGGCTTCGTGATGATTTTTGTGACGAAGAGGATGATTTTTTCATCCGCGACAAGACCGATTTCAGCCACCTTGGCTTCTTCGACCATGTCTCCTTGCTGCAGCTGGTGCAAAAGGATATTGCCGTTCTCGGTCTGCAGATGCTGGAAGAATCACCGCCGCTGGTGCAGGAACTGACGTTTGTCCTGAAGGAAATCCTGCCGTTTAAAAATGCCCTGGCCATTTTTTGCTGTGAACTGCCGGGTCGATACCAGGAGATGTTTCAGAATCTCCAGCATGTGATCAGGGAAAACAATGATACCCGCTTGCTCAACCTGATCTACAGCGGTGAATCGCAGATCAAGGGTGCCGGTATATTTCTGGCAGGATTGAGGACTGCACGTGATCGGGAAAGGGAAATCCGCTTTTTCCGGGAACAGGCCACGAATCCGGAACAGAACCTGCTGGCGGCTCAGGCCGGTTTTCCTGACCGTTGATCGCCGATCGCCAGCCATATACTCCCGGTCTCACCAAACTACCCATTAACTCCGGATGCCATGACACCTTTTGAGTCGAGCAGACAGCAATTCCCGCGCGGGTTCACCATTATTGGAACCGGCCGGCTCGGATCCTCGCTGGCCCTGCGGATGCACAACAAGGGATATCAGATCCGGAGTCTGTACAACCGGTCGCTGGAATCCTGTGAGCGCATCGCCTCAGTTACGGAGACGGAAATATTCGGAACGTTTCCGGCCCGCCCTGCAGATCTCGGAGATGTGGTCTTTCTCTGCCTGCCGGATGATCAGATCGGTCCCTTTGCAAAAAAGATGGGCGTAGTGAAGGAAGGTCCGGCCTGGGTGCACACTTCCGGTGCAACTCCGGCGGATGTCCTGCTGCCGCTGTCCCCGGACGGCTCGGGGATTGCTTCCATGCATCCGGTTCAGACGTTCACCATCAGGAACCGCGAATCCGCCTTCAACCAGTGTTTTGTCACGCTTCAGGGCGATCCGGGGCTGTGTGTACCGCTGGAAAAGGTGATCCAGGCCATTGGAGGCAGGCCGCTGATGGTGGACAGCAGGCAAAAAACCGCAATTCACCTGGCAGCGGTCTATGTCTGCAATTACATGGCGCCGCTTTTTGCAGCTTCACAGGATCTGCTGGATGATAATGGACTGGAAGTGCGGGCCCGCGACCTGTTTGGACCCATGGTCAGGCAAGCAATGGATGGGCTGCTCAGCCATTCACCGGCCGAAGTGCTCACCGGTCCGGTATTGCGTGGCGACACCGGTACCATCGACCGCCATCTGCAGGTGCTGGCAGACTCCCCGAAGTGGGAGCATCTGTACCGTGTTCTTGGCAAGGCGACGCTGGAACTGGCGCAAAGCCTGGAAAACAGAAACCATGCCGCCGATGATGAGATGATGAAAAGGTTTTCCGGTACCTGAAGACATTAAAAATCCACCAAATAGCTTATGAGAAGTTCCGGCCGGACATCCGACGCAGCAGAGGAGCAAGATTTTTTTGAACGGGTCTATGACGTGATTGCCCGTATCCCGAAAGGAAAGGTGACCACTTACGGAGCCATTGCCAGGCACCTGGGTACAGGCGGAAGTGCGCGCATGGTGGGCTGGGCGCTCAACAAGACACTGGAAGGAGACCGGGCCATGCTGCCCTGTCACCGCGTTGTGAACCGCAACGGCGAACTTACAGGCAAGACCTGGTTCGGAGGAGATATTATGGAGCAGCTGCTGCGGTCGGAAGGTGTGACGTTCGATGAACAGGGCAGGGTGGATATGTCCGTCCATTTCTGGGAACCGCGGTAATCCGCCGGCACCTTTTCGATGTCCTGTTCGTTTATCTCCCTGAATGAATCTGCAACTATGAAAAAAACAATATCCAAATCAAATGGCCGCAAGGCAGTATCCCGTACGGAAGGCCCGCGCGAGGGATCCCGTGCCGCAGAACCGCAGAAAGGATCATGGAACTGGAGGGAGACCAGCTATCCGGTGATGGAGCACTTTTACACAATCCAGGGAGAAGGGGCGCACAGCGGCCAGGCCGCCTATTTTATCAGGCTGGCGGGATGTGATGTGGGATGCTGGTGGTGTGACGTGAAAGAGAGCTGGGACGAGTCCATTCATCCGCGTGTCGACACCGCGGATCTGGTACGCGCAGCCGCCGGTTCCGGTGCCGGTTTTGCCGTGATCACCGGAGGTGAGCCGCTGCTTCATGACCTGACGGCATTATGCCAGGGTCTGCATGAAGCCGGATTGCGCATCCATCTGGAAACAAGCGGATCCTCTCCGATGAGCGGTGATATCGACTGGGTCACGCTTTCCCCGAAACGCTTCAAGGAGCCACTGGATGAAATTTTTCCACTGGTGGATGAGCTCAAGGTAGTGGTGCTGACGCGCAAGGACCTCCAATACGCTGAAAAAAATGCGGTGCGGTGTCCGGACAAAACCCGGAAAATGCTTCAGCCCGAGTGGGATACGCCGGAATCCATACCAATGATCGTGGATTACGTGAAAGCACACCCGGAATGGTCCATCAGCCTTCAGACACATAAGTACCTGAATGTGCCCTGAGGCGGGCATGCCGGTAACGCGGTAACGGAATCCGATCCGGCAGTTTTGTGTTTGCGACAGTTTTGTGTTTATGGCAGCCTTGTGATTGCGTCAGTCTTGCATCTGCGGCAGCCTTGCGTCACTATTTTGAGAGCTTGTCGAGCAGCACGGCCAAATCGCGATTAAAATCAGCTGTTGGAACCGGGCGGAACGTCTCTCCGGTCAGCATTTCGTACAATTCGCGATAGCGTTCATAGATGGAAATACGCACATCATCGGGCAGGACCGGCAGTTTTTGGTCGAGCGTAGCATGGTGGCCGCTTTCGATAAGCCATTCCCGGAGGAACTCCTTGGAGAGTTGTTTCTGGGGTTCCCCGCGTTCGAGGCGCTCCTCGTATCCATCCGCGTAAAAATAACGGGAGGAATCGGCGGTGTGCACTTCGTCGATGAGCACCAGTTTGTCGCGGAAAAGGCCGAATTCGTACTTCGTGTCGACCAGGATCAGGCCTTTCTTTTGCGCCACTTCCCATCCGCGCCGGTAAAGCTTCAGCGCGGTCTCGCGGATCTCGGTCCACACGGGCTCTGCAACGAGTCCGCCGGACAGGATTGCAGCCTCGGAGATGTCCTCGTCGTGTCCCTCCTTTGCTTTTGTAGTGGGGGTGAGGATGGGTTCGGGAAATGCCTCGTGCTGTCGCAGGCCGTCGGGCATTTGCTGTCCGCAAAGTTCGCGTCCGCCTTCCTTGTAGACCCGCCACGCGTGTCCGGTAAGGTATCCCCTGATGACCACTTCCACCGGAAGTGGCCGGCATTTCCGGGCAATGGTGATGTTGGGATGCGGGACATCGATGACATGATGCGTACAGAGGTCTTCGACATTGCGAAAGCCGTGCCAGGCCAGCTGGTTGAGCAGCTGTCCCTTGAACGGGATGGGCTCGTTGAAGATGTGGTCAAAGGCGGAGATTCGGTCGGTGGCGACGATGGCCATCCGGCCTTCATCCAGATAGTAGATATCGCGCACCTTGCCCCTGTAATCCGCGGAGCGTCCCGGCGGCATTGTTTCGGTAATGCAATGCGCAAGCAGTTGCGTGTGGTCGGCCTTGGAATTCACGGGCGCTTGCTGGAGTTTCGGACTACGAGTTGGGGTTCGATCTCACTCTGTATGACGGACGTGTCCTTTTCCTTGATCATGGACGTCAGCCGGTCAATGGACATCATGCCCACGTCATACATTTTCTGGTCGATGGTGGAGAGGCTGAGGTACTGTGCGGTTTTGATATTGTCATATCCCATGACGCCGATATCTTCGGGAATACAGAGCTTATCCTCCCGCAACGCATGCATCACGCCTATGGCCTGGGCATCGTTGGTGCAGAATATGGCCTCGGGGAGGCCGCCGCGCTCCTTCATGATCTGGAC
>SKYW01000199.1 GCA_007127695.1 Balneolales bacterium
AGTGCACTAAACGAGAGGGTCATACGATTCTCCGATTTTTACCTAATGTTGTATTCGTGTAAAGACAATTCGCAATACGGTGATTATAGACTATTTTGCATCAAATGTCAAAGGCCGGTAACATCCTGAGCATCTTGAAACATACATGAATCAGTGATATAGCATAGGCCGGAAACAAATATACTCCAATAATACAAAAACTTGAAAAATATGTCTTGCAAGAAATACTTAAAAAATGGCGGTGTGTGTATTGCGTTTTTCAACAAACGGAGATATCCGGCTGCTTGTTGTTTGTAATTTTATTCTTTTCGAGAAAAATGGATCTTTTTGCGACGTAGCTTTCTTCCATTTAAAAAACGGCATTTACAGTGAACCTGAGTGTTTGGATGGCTGGCCGGCCCGGCACGGTTCGTCCGTCATACTGCAGGCTGGCCCTGAGAAAATCACTGATGCGATAATCAGATTGCAGCGACCAGGCCCAGGTGTTGCCGAGGCCTGCTCCATCGGTGAGTTCAAACTCGCCCATGCTGCTGGATGGCCCTCCGGTTAACTCAAAACGACGGTGCTCCATGCGCACGGCAGCATGAAGTCTTCTGCCCAGGTTCGTACGTGCATCCAGATGCACTGTAGTGCCGTTCACCGTCGCCGGACTTTCCGGATACCTGTCTGTTCTGCGAATAAGCGAGAATCCTGCTCCGGATTGAAGCGAGGCGCTCCATCGCATATCCACCCGCGGCCGGAGCTCCCCGCCGCTGATGGCATAGTTGCGCGAGGCAAAAGTTTCACTGCTATTTTCATTACGGCCCAGTGATACCGCGGATGTGATCCGATAGCGCCGGGAGACCCGTCCGCCTGCCCTGATCCGAAGATGGTCCGCACGGCGTTTTTCGAGACCGCTTGCCTGTTGCTGCTGCGACCGCAATCGGTCTGCAGTCACCCGAAGTTCACGGCGCGTGTTGTTCCGGAAGAGTTCCACGTCCTGTTCGATAAAGATGCGTCCGTTGATCGTGAGTGAATCGTCACGAAAGCGGTGCAAGCGCATCAGGTAAATATCCTGCAGCTTTTCGGTGCGGCTCTCTTCCCGGATATCCACAATCGAATGCCAGCGGATCCCCGACAGAAAGTGCAGCCAATCGGAATAGCGTGCATCATGGGAATCGATGATCTGCGCCGGATCCACGGTTGCACGCCAGCGTACCCTGAGGGCGATCACCGGAAACAGCTCATCGGACGGGACCAGCTGCTTGATGAAGCTTCCTTCGTTGGGACTTTGTTCGGGGAAGAATTCGTCCACCTGCTGCACGCCGTCGTCGTTGAGATCGATCCACACATACTGCCCGAATTCGGGTCCCACTTCGATGAAGGCCTCCTGGAGAAGCGCCCGGCGTTCGGTGTTGGCATCGTACAGAACCTGGGTGTCGATGAACCGGTTCCATGGACGGTAATCAGTGACCGAACGGACCAGCACGCCCCTGCTGTCCATCCGCTGCTCTTCCACCCGGAATATTTCCTCGAACCGACGCTGTCTCACTCCGACGGTATTCCTGGTCTGGAAAAGCGAACCATGCCTGAAGTCCACGACGTAGCGCTGGGTGATCCCCCTTGATTCATCCGTGAGACCACCGCCGATCACCCCTTCGTCCTTGCGATACCGGATCGTGCTTCCGATGCGGAAGCGGTCGCTCAGATGGTAATAGAGACCGGGTCCGACTTCCAGAAACCTGAGGGAACCGGCCAGAAGCGAATCGGGTGAACCCGGGGAACCTGAGCCGGCAACTTTTTGCAGGCGCTCTTCCTGTTCAAACTCCACCTCCGGCTGGAGGTATCCGACCGGCAACGAAATATCGTAGTCAATACGGCCGCGCTGGCGCCACCAGTTTCCGTCTTCACCGAAATTCCGGTCCTCGCTTTCAATGCGTTCGAGCCGGTAATCCAGTGCCGGAAGGCCTTCTTCACGTGACAGGAAGTGCAGGTCGCCGCGCACGCCCTGGAAACCGCTGCGACGGATCGTACCGGCACCGATATCCAGGTGCGTGTTGTCTGCGGGAGCCCACCGGGCGGATCCTTCCAGCCGTTCTTCCCTGGAAACATCGGGATGGACGAGGTTCCAGCGGCGGTCAAACTCCACCTCTCGCACCCGGTCGAAATACGCGAAATCCTTCCCCTCGTAGCGTCCCCTTACATCCAGTGAGAAAACGCCTAGCCGGGTGGATACCGGATCGAGCTGCACGCCGGCGAGAAAGCTCATGTCGTTGTTGTTCTCGTTGTCGATGGATGAGAGCCGGTTCCGGTCGAAATGGCTGGCGGCCCACTCCCCGTAGATGTTGAGGTTTTGCGTGGCCCTGAGCCGGCTTCTGAGCGCCACCATGCTCTGCTCTACGGGACGTGAAAGGCGGCGCTGCGGCATGTAGTTCCCCATTCCGGGTCCGGCCCATTCATAGAGGATGCCGTTGGCGGCGCGTCCGACACGTCGGTAATCGCCTTCGCCGTCCGGTACCCGGCTGAACTGCACACGGTAAACGCCGGAAGAGTCGCCTGGGATGTGTTGGAATACCCGGTACTGCTGTCCCTGGAAGACCGTATCCACCCTGCTGTACAGCAGAAAATCGGCATCGCGGCGGAACCCTACGGAGTCAGCCCCGCTCACGACGGCTTTGTCGGGGTCATCGCCGGCCTGCCGCAGCACCTCGCGTTCCTGCTCGGTGAGGAAGAGCTGCGTGCTCAGGTTGACGTTATCCGCTTCCCTGATGGCGGAGACTCCGAAGGACAGGCGGTTATTGAGCAGATGGTCGTGCTGTGCCTCGGCGGCGACGACGCTGCGGGTATAGGCGTCGCGAAGGTACTGAAAATCGACGGTTATGCGGGAGTGGTCGGTGATGATCCTGTTGGATGTGAAGGTGATCTCACCAAGACCGTAGTCGATGACATAGTCGTTTTCCTCTCCACGGGTCATGCGTTCGCCGTTGATGTAGACCCGCTCCGATCCGGCAAGTACGATGATGAACTGCTCGTTCTCTGCACCGCTGAGGCGGTACGGGCCCTGTACGCCGTCTTCACCGGTGAACTGCATTTCCCGGTACTGTCCGCGCACCACGGCTGCAGATCCCTGATAGGATCCGAACCTGTTCAGGTCGGCCTGGAGCCCGACGCCCTGCAGCCGGCGATCGATGACGGCGAAATTGCTCTGGTCCAGCCGCATGTCGATATCCCCCATCTGCAGCATGCCCATTTCGTGCATCAGGCGAATGTATACCTGGTCAAATTCGCGCAGTGTCTGGGTGGTGCCATCGGGCTGGATGGGGGTGCTGCGGTCGGTCAGGGAGGCGACCACCTCAATATCGTCGGTGATCTGGCCGCTGATCTCGAAGTGCAGCCCGCTTTCCAGTGAGAGGTCCTGGTTGGTTCCGGCGACAATTCCGCGTCGCAAACTCCCGCTTCGCTGCAGGCGGGTATCGGCGAACAGGTCCTGCTGCCGCAGCGGACGGCGGGCAATCCGGACATCTTCCTCCGGTTCAAACCGTACATCGGTGGTATCGGGGATGATCAGCTCTCTCGCCTGCATGCTTGCCGGAAGGTCCAGGGGCCGGAATTCGTAGCGGAAATAGAGCGTATCGAACCGGGAGCGTTCCATGGGGTCGGCATCCCAGCTCCACCGGCCGCTGACGGGATAGAGGGTCCATTCCTCTTCAGGCAATGCCACGGTGTCAGCTGTTACTCGGAAGGTGCCGGGAATGATCCACCGGTCCAGTGTCACCACGGAGTCGCTCTCTTCCACCGCGATGAGCCGCTCTCTTTCCAGTGAGATCTGTGCCTGCAGATTCGACTGTGCCCACAGGCACCATGCGATGGTAAGAAAGAGAATCCGTTTTCTCAAGAGGACGGTTCCGTTACCCGAAATAAAAAAAGGAAACACAGAAGCTGCATTTCCTTTTTTAAACGATGGTTTTGCGGCAAATAGTCTTACCGGCGCAATCAATCCTGGGCTTTGACGACCCAGAAGGTCAGGCTGGCTTTTACCTCTTCATGCATGTTGATCGTTGCGGTGTATTCGCCAAGCTGCTTGACATCATCATCGATCTGGATCTTGCGGCGATCAATGTCAAAGCCTTTCTCCTTGAGTGCTTCGGCGATCTGTACGTTGGTTACCGTACCGAAGATCTTGCCTTCTTCACCGGCCTTGACGGCTATGGTGACATTGGTTCCCTGAAGGGCTTCGGCGGTTTCCTTGGCGGTATCGAGGTTGGCCAGACGCTGTTCCAGCACCTTCTTCATCTGCTGGTCGACCACTTTGCGGGCACTGGGGGTAGCGAGCACGGCCTTGCCGGTTGGTATGAGGTAGTTTCTTCCGTAACCGTTCTTAACCTCAACAACTTCACCGGCCAGTCCCAGCTTCTCTACATCTTCTTTTAGTATGACTTGCATAATAGACTCCTGGATAGGTGATTATCTGAGATTTTCAGCAACAAACGGAAGCAGCCCGAGGTGCCTTGCGCGTTTAATGGCAAGGGCCAGCTGACGCTGATATTTGGCACTGGTTCCGGTTACACGACGGGGAAGGATCTTGCCCTGGTCATTGATAAAGCGCTCCAGGGTGTCGACATCCTTGTAATCGATATAGACAACGCCCGCTCTGGAGAATTTGCACTCTTTCTCCTTGAGGTTGCCTTTTTTAGGGTGTGCGGGATTTTTTAACATGTTCAGAATCTTTTGAAATGGGTGGGGGTTTGCGATCACTCCTCTTCGGGAGTTTCACTGAATATCACAGGAAGCTTGCCTTTTTTCTGCAGTTCTCTGTGCTTCAGCATCTTGTTATCATACTTGAGGACGATATTCCTGATGATGTTTTCCTGCAGTTTGAAATACCGCTCCAGATCGCTGACGATGGTACCCGGCGCGTGAAAATAAGAATTCACGTAATAGCCGCTGTTTTTCCCGTCGATTTCATAGGTGAGGCGCTTGATACCCCACTCATCCACCTCATCAATCTCGGCTTCTCTTTCCTTTATAAAGGATTCGAAGCCTTCCTTGACCTCTTTCACCTGTTCTTCTTCAAGAACCGGATTGATGATAAAGGTTACTTCATAGAAATTGGTTTTCATAGTCACCTTCGGTTGTTTAATGTAAACAGCCGCTGGCGTTTCCAGCGGCAGGCGGCGCAAATATAACGAGATTATACTTCTGTTGCAATTATTATGCGCTGTGCGCGGTTGCGGGACAATCCCCTGCCATTACATGGCTTTAGTAGGCAACGGCCTTGAACGAGCCAAGCAGGTCGGTGAGTATGCCCGGGTTGATACCGAAATAGATCGTCAGGGCAGCGAGGAGGATCAGTACGGCCGAATAGAGGGTGCCTGGACGTGTGAGTGTGATGCCGTTCTCGTTTTCTTTCATATACAGGTGGACCATCACCCGCAGGTAGTAGTAAACGCTGGCGGCGCTGGCCAGAACGCCGACCACGACCAGGCTGATCAGTCCTTCATCCACTGCCGCGGCGAAAACACGGTATTTGCCGATAAATCCGGCAAAGGGTGGAATACCCACCATCGAAAAGAGGAAAATGGACATGAGCACGCCGAGGATCGGCTGCTGAAAGCCGAGGCCGGAGTAGTTGTGGATATCGGTGAAATCGTATCCCTTGTGCCATTCATAATAGGCAACGATACCGAAAGCGCCGATATTCATAAGAGTATAAGCAAACAGATAGAACAGCACGGCGCTGTAAGCGGCGGCTGTGCCGGCAGCCAGGCCGATCATGATGTAGCCGGCATGGGCGATGCTGGAATAGGCCAGCATTCGCTTCACGTTATCCTGAACCAGGGCAAGGATATTTCCGATCACCATGGTCAGCAGGGCAAACAGCCAGATTACATCACTCCATTCGGCCCGGGCATCGGGCAGGGCGCGGCTGAGCACCAGGATGAAAGCGACAAATGCTGCTGATTTGGAAGCCGTAGCCATGAAAGCGGTAATGGTCGTGGGTGCTCCCTGGTACACGTCCGGGGTCCAC
>SKYW01000281.1 GCA_007127695.1 Balneolales bacterium
ACGGCTTTACCTGCTGCAGTTTGGTTTTTATCGGAACGCTTGTCAGAAGCGGTCGAAGTCATCAAACGGAGTTCGTGGTGTTATGGGTAACGGCTTGCTCGGGCGATGCGGACTTTGTCGCTTTTGTTCGTCGTCGGAACGCTTGAACGGCTTTTTATACCGTGTTTTTTCTGGACGGTCCGATTCACCGCTTTTGTAGTAACGCGCATTTGCCGGTTTCCGTTTGAATCTCCGTTTCTTAAACCCACCTTTGCGTTTTGGATCAGGCTTAAAGGTTTTTCTTGATCTTTGCGCCTTTTTGTCCTTCAGGTCAATGATCTCGACTCGCGGACTGATGATCTCTTTTTCCTGCTCAGGGTTGGTGAAGATGGGGCGAAGTTCATAGGCCAGCCATGTTTTCTCAAAAACGTTCCGGGCTTCCTTGAGCAGCAGGAACTGGTTTGAGTACCGGGCAGAAAAATGCCCGATGACAAGCCGCTCGACCTTCGCCGTCTTGGCAACAATGGCAGCATCCTGGGCACTGGAATGCCCGGTGTCCTCGGCTTTTTCCTTGAGTGGTTCGCCGAAGGTGGCCTCGTGGAAAAGTATGGTGGCATTTTCAGCCAGCCGGATGGCATTCTCACAGAATTCCGTATCGGTGACATAGACAAAGCTCTCACCCGGTCTGGGGTCACCTACTATATCCGCTGAGTGCACAACGGTTCCATCTTCGAGCGTGACATCTTCCCCGTTTTTCAGGGACTTGAACTGTGTGTCATCTATGATGCCGGCTTCCTTGGCTTTTTCAGCATCCACCTTGCCAGGTTTGTCTTTTTCCTGGAACCGGTAGCCAATGCAGAATTTTGTATGTTTCAGTGGCCTTGCTTCCACATAAAACTCCTCTCCTTCCAGAACAACATCGTGGTCGAAGTCACTTTTTATCTCCTTGTATTTGATAGGAAATTCCAGCTCGACTTCAGCTATGCCAAAAACCGTCTCGATCATTTTTTTCAGGCCTTTCGGCCCTATGATAGTGAGCTCTTTTTCACGTCTTTGAAGCTGCAGCGTACTGAGCAGGCCGAACAGACCGAAGATATGGTCGCCATCAAGGTGTGAAATGAAAATAGCTTCCACTTTAGAGCGCTTCACGCCAGCCTGAAGCAGCCTCATCTGTACGTTTTCGCCACAATCAAACAGAAAAACCGAACCATCTCTCCATAATGCGACGGATGGCAAGTGACGCACAGCAGTTGGGGTTGCTGATGAGACCCCCAAAGGAATGATAATCATGTTATTGTCCTCTCCATGTTTTTTAAAATTGGGATTTCGCTATCAGACGAAATATTCCCGTTTGTTGACCCTATGTGATTTTATATTTGTTCAAGTTCCTTTTCGATCAGCTGCTTGCGGTACATATTGGCAAAATAACCATCCCTGGCAAGCAGCTCTTCGTGAGTTCCGCTTTCTACAATCCGGCCTTCGTCCAGAACATAAATTTTGTTAACGTGTTTGAGTGATGATAAACGATGACAGATAATGAACATTGTTACATCATCCAGATCCTTGTCAAGATGTTGCACAATGGCATCCTCTGTCTTAGTATCAACAGCACTCAGGGAGTCATCCAGAATCAAAATGGATGGTTTGCGTATGAGTGCCCGCGCAATACTGGTTCGTTGCTTTTGCCCACCCGATAACGTGATACCTCTTTCGCCTAATATAGTGTCAAATTTTTTCTCAAATTCCAAAATATTTTCTAATACCTCAGCCTGTTCGGCAGCCTTTCTTATATCGGCCTCAACGGCATTCTCCTTGCCGAAAGTAATATTTTCTCTTATGGTATCAGAAAACAGGAAGTTATCCTGAGGGACGAGTCCGATGAGTGCCCGCAAGTCATGGAGCGGAAGATCGCGGATATCGATTCCATCCAGGAGTATGCGTCCCTGTCGGGGATCGTATATGCGGGGAAGCAACTGTATGAGACTGGTCTTTCCCGAGCCGGTGCGTCCGACAATCCCGACCCTGTCCCCCTTTTTGATACGCATATCGATATTTCGAAGTGCCGGTTCTTCAGCTCCGGGATAGGTAAAATGGACATTTTCGAAGACGATATCCCTGCGGAAAGCAACAGAAGCCGCGCTCTTGTCCTCACCGTCCAATGCGTTGTCTTGTTGCTCAGATTCCGGTCCTGTTATTCTGACACCGCGATCCTGCGGTCCATCATCGACCGGGACAGCGAGCAGCTTTTGGATCCGTGAATTGGAGGCAGCCGAGCGCTGGAGCAGATTCAGGGTATAGCCAAGAGAGGCTACCGGCCAGGTGAGATATGTGACATAGATGATGAATTCGGCAATGTTGCCGATTGTTACGAATCCATTCATGACCATGATGCCGCCCTGCCAGACCACCAGGACAATCGACATTCCAATCAGCAAGAGCAGCATCGGATGGAACAGGGCTTCCACAAGATCGAGTCGCAGTTTTTTGCGCCGGTAGCGTGCGTTCTCACGGCGGAAGCGGTCCTTTTCGTATTCTTCCCTGTTGAATGCCTTGATTACCCTGATACTTGAGAACACTTCCTGAACCTTGCCGGCCAAAACGGCGTACTGTTGCTGTATCTCATTGGACCTGCGGTTGATGTACCGGCTTACCCAATATGCCATAATTGCCAGAAGCGGCAACGGCAGCAATGCCCATAACGTCAGTTTGACATTGACCATCAGCATGATCGCAATGATGATGGCCGAACGGGAAACCGTATTGATGGTATACATGAATGCCGGACCGAAATACTCGCGTACGCGGACGACATCTTCGGTTGCACGCGTATAGACATCACCGGAACGGATGTTGTCGTAAAAGGATTTCGACAGCTTCTGCAAATGATCGAATATTTCGTTGCGCAGATCATACTCTATCTTTCTGGAGGTCACGATGAGCGTCTGCCTTGTGGCAAACAGCAACATGCCATAAAGTATGACAGCACCGACAAGCAGACCTGTGTTCTGTGCAAGAAACCAGCCGGTCTCGGATGAGAAAAGCGCTGAAATGGCAGTATCGTATGGCTGGTCCGTGCCATCCGAAATGCGCTCGATCTCGTCCATCGTCATCCGGATGAAGATGGGGATCCAGATGAGGAAAAAGTTTGACAGGATGAGCAGAGCCGCCCCAAGCGCAAGAGTCCACTTGTACTTAAGGAAGTAGCGGTTGAGTTTCAGCAGTTCTTTCACAGTCCTGAATTAATTCAGGAGAATTTTTCCACCCAGTGATTTCCAAGTTTCAGACCGGACAGATATGCGGCCTCCATGGAACGGCCATGAAAGTAGTCTCCGACAAGTGCAATCGGGGCCAGGTCGTCTTCCGACTCCAGAAAAGGCAGGTCCAGACTCTTTTTGGGCAGATGGTATCTCCAAAAATGCGATTGAAGCCATTCGGGACGTGCAGCCCAGGAACCCAGGATATTGCCAAGCTCTTTCAGGATTTTCGATTCCAGGCGGGCTGTATCCTCGCTTTCCGCCATTTCCCTTGCAAACTTGTCGGTTGTATGGACGACAAGATTCATGTCTCCGGAAAAATCCCGCTTGCTGCCCTCATTGCAGATCCACGAGATGACCGGATGATCGCAAAGTATGGCCTTCCATTCTGCCGGTATCCTCTCGCCGTATCCTGCCATCAGTGAGATGGTAGAGCTGTAAGAAATGTCGTCGAGCACGGTTATCATCTTTCGCAGGTCAAATTCATCCTGGGCCGTTGCTATCAGGCCGTACGCCTGAATGGCTGGTGTAGCGATTATAACAGCATCAGCTTCAAAAACGTTTATCGAGGCTGAGTTTATCATCCAGGGACTTTTTTTGGTCCTGGATCCACCAATGTTGGTAATTCCCCCCACCTTCTCTTCAAAATAGATATCCAGCCTGCGGCCAAGATATTTTCCGATGGAATTCATGCCATCTGGTGCCACGTACATCGGCTGCGGGTCACGTCCGGGAAGCTCAGGGAGGATTTGGCCGTCGGTATAGCAGGATAGGCGGTCGGACCAATGTGTGATCAAACCCTTTTCCTCGAGTTCACCAAGGAAGGTCCGAAAGGCCTCGTCAGTACCCGTCATGTAAGGTGTACCATGGTCGATGCGAAAGTCACTGTCAGTGTCAATGCGCCTGGTGGCCATGCGGCCGCCGTATCCTCTGCTTTTTTCAAAAACAATAACATCGTGTCCTGCCGCGGCGAGCACCCTTCCTGCAACAAGTCCGGACAATCCGGCACCAATGATTCCAATTTTCATCAGCTTTTGCTTTTTTTCTATTGAAGTAGTCGCTATTTTTTATTCCGACACAAAGATAAGCGGTCAAAATACATCCGCCAAATGATTTAATCATTGCCGGGCGCCTGCTATTCCAAAAAAATAATAATTTTATCCCGATCTCTGTCCGCGTCACGCAAGACAAGGATTTTATTGCAACTTTGTTGCATTTTAGGTATTATTCCAAATGGCCCGAAACAAGCAATACCACCAATTTCTTCGTCAATGCGGACTAAAGGTGACATCCACCAGGTTACTGGTGCTGGATGTGCTGATGTCCACCAGGACTGCCCTGTCACACAGTGACATTCTTGACAAAACCCGCGGCAGCCGCCTTGACAAGGTAACGCTTTACCGAACCCTGAACACTTTTATCACGCATGGTATTGCACATAAAGTGGCATCCGAGGATCGCAACTGGCTGTATGCCCTTCATCCGATTGACCGCAACAATACCGTGCGTGACGACCATGCGCATTTCATTTGTGACCAGTGCGAACGTATCTACTGCCTGCCGGTGCAAACACGGAACAGCATGCCGGCCCCGGAATCAGAGGAAGGGTTTGTTATCCGGACGCATGAATACCGTTTGCACGGAATTTGTCCGCAATGCCATTGACGTATTGGTCCCTGATGAGAAAACCCATTCCCCTATTTCCTGATACCTGATATCTGCCTGTCCAGTGACCAATATCTTTTCAAAACTGAGCATTTTTCTGTCATCGCTTTGCGTAGTGCATTGCCTTGCGACCCCTTTTGTACTTCTGCTGCTTCCGGCGATGTCCACCCTGTTTTCTGAAACCATTGAAATTGTGCTGGTCCTGTCGGTGGTTCCACTGAGCATGGCAGGATTTCTCCCGACCTGGTTCCGGCACAAGAACAACCGGTTGCTTGTGCTCTATCTGACCAGCATCACCCTGATCCTGTTCAGTCAGTTTGTGCTTCATGTCAGTCATGATCACGCGGAACACGGGATATCCCTGATGAACTGGATACGCACCGGGGTCACCTTCACCGGGGCCCTGCTTCTTGCATGGGTGGTTTTCCAGAACAATCGTCATACGCACTACTGTACACATCCGCACCATCATCAGGATACGGCACGGCCGGTTCCGGAAACTCACAGCGAGTCCGATATGGAATCCTGATGCAGGAAATGCCTTTTTTTTTCACTTGAGGCGGACAAGGTACCGCCAGGATAAGCAGAGGTACGCTCCCCAAGATAATTTTTGGGAATTCCGACCGTAAGAAGTAGGTTATTATGTTTAGCAAAAAAGACAATTCATCCCTTCTCATGAACGTGAAAAAAACACAAAAATGGCATGTCATTGCCCAACCTTCCCGGACTTTGGTGCTCCCGGCGATTGTTTTTCTTATCCTTTTACTGCCAGCGGCCGACTTGCTGGCACAACGCATCACATACGAGTACCTGAGAGCGCGCGACCGCCAGCCAACTGTCTTTTTTGAGCAGCTTGTTGTGCCTGACACTACGGAAACAGGAATGAAGCTGGTCACTGCATTCCGTTTGGAGAACAATTTTCTCTCATTCCGCAGGATGCGGGATGAGCAATCGGGAGAAAAGGTCCGGCGTTTTTTTGCCGAACCCGCGGTGCAGGTAAACATCC
>SKYW01000299.1 GCA_007127695.1 Balneolales bacterium
CCGATGATTCGTCATAATACCAACGCGAGGCGCCGCCGCCGAGTTCGGCTTTCAGTGCTTCCACCAGCTGGACGATGTCCTTTTCAAATGCTTCGGGCGCATCCGGATTGATTTCGAATTGGTCACTCATTACGGTTTTTCTTGAAAAGGGGGTGATTTTTAGCTTATGATACAGTCAAGGAAAGTATATCCCAGGGAAGTGTACCTGGATACCCAGATAAAATCGCAATATTTCCAAGAAAAACTGCAATTATTATGAACCCTCTACTGATAAAGCTGGGAACCATATCCCAAAAAAAAGAACGCAGGATCATTGGTCTGATGTCGGGCACTTCCATGGATGGACTGGATATTGCCTTGTGCCGGTTCCATGGGTCCGGTCCGGATACGCGATTTGAACTGGAGGAGTTCACCTCGGTCACATATCCGGAGGATGTGAACCGGCAGTTGATCTCGTTTGCCACTTCAGATTGCCTGGATCCGCAGCTGCTGTGCGTCTGGCACACATGGCTGGCGCACCTTCATGCTGCATATGTCCGTCAGGCGCTGAAGGCGTGGAACGTGCCTGCGGACGAGGTGGATCTGATCGCAAGTCATGGGCAGACCATCTTCCACGCGCCCAGACACAAGCACAACATGGAGGGCATGCCGAATGCCACGCTGCAGATCGGTGATGGCGATCACCTGTCCCAGCAGACCGGGATCATCACCATCAGTGATTTTCGCCAGCGGGATACTGCCCGCGGCAACGAAGGGGCGCCGCTGGCCGCCTACGGTGATTATCTGCTTTTCAGTGATGCGGAAACCCATCGTGTATTGCTGAATATCGGCGGGATTTCCAATTTTACATGGCTGCCGGCCGGATCCGGTGAATTTCCACCGTTGAGTTTCGATACCGGTCCCGGCAACACCCTGATCGATGCCGCCACACGGAAGCATTTCACCGGGTTGCAGTTTGACAAGGGCGGGACTCTGGCGGCGAGCGGCACAGTGCACAATGACTTGCTCGGTCTGCTCATGCAACATCCCTACTTTCAAAAATCCGCTCCCAAGACAACCGGCTTTGAAGTATTTCACATGAGCTGGGTGGAATCCAGCATGGCACAGGCCGGCGTGGTGATGGAAGACGACCTGCCGGATGCCGGACGGGACGATCGTCCGGATGAGCTCCGGAAAGAACACAAGGCAGAAGGCCAGGCAGAGCGAAAGGAAGATGAAAGCCAGGAAGAAAACAGTGGGAAGAGTAAGAAAAAGGAAGCCTTGAAAAAGAAAAAGCTTGAGCCGGATACCGTGAGCGCGGTGGACCTGCTGGCCACGCTGACCCGCCTTACGGTGGAGACGGTGGCGGATCAGATCAAAAAAGTGATTCCAGAAGGCGAGCAGGCGCAGGTATGCGTGAGCGGGGGCGGTGCACACAATGATACGCTGATGGCCGGGCTCCGTGAGGCGCTGGATCCCATTCCGATCAGTCGCATCGATGACCTCGGAGTGTCGGCTGACGCCAAGGAAGCATTGTTTTTTGCAGCCCTGGCCAATGAGCTGGTCTGCGGGGAGGATACGCGCCTGCACCTGGGCAAGATCTCACTGCCCGACAAATGACAGCAAACCGACCATGGGTGCGGCAATGCCTGCATTTCTGCCTGCACCTTCGCTGGCATTACCAGGTGCTCATCCTCTCAGGGGGGTTCCTGTTGGGAGGATTGCTGTCCGGGCTTCATGCACCGGGCGATTTCCTGTACCATTTCCTGGTGATCAACTTGCTGCTGTTCGGAGGGGCAACGGTCTATAATTCGTACTGGGACAAGGACGAGGGTCCGATCGGGGGTCTTCGGAATCCGCCGCCGCTCGCTCCCTGGACTCGTCCCGCTTCCCTGGCACTGCAATTCGGCGGACTCATTCTTTCGCTCCCCATGGGGTGGATCTACCTGCTTTTCTATGTGTTGAGCATGCTGCTGTTCTGGCTGTACAGTCATCCGGTTTACCGCTGGAAAGGACACCCGTTGCTGAGTCTGGTTGCGATAGGTGTAAGTACGGGTACCAATTCACTTGTTTTTGGATTTCTTGCAGCCGGTTCACCGTGGGATCCGCTGATCCTGGTACCGGCGGTTGGCGTCGCATTCGTCATGCTGAGTCTGTATCCGGTATCTCAGATGTATCAGCGCCGCGAGGATGAGCGCAGGGGTGACCGGACGTTCGCGGTGGTTTTTGGGGGACGGGCGGTTTACCGATTTTTCCTGGTATCCTATGTGGCTGGAATTATCCTTGTGACTTCCGGTTTTTACATCTTGCAACCCTGGCTTGCGGCTGTTTTTCCTGCTGTGGCTGTAGTTGCGGGAGGTGTCGCGGCAATGTTTTTGCGTTCCCTGAAAGGGGATCCCCCGGAGTACAGAACCGTGATGCGAGTGAAATACACAATGTCCCTGATGTTTGTGCTGTTTTTGCTCACGGCTATGGTCATTCACCATTATTAGCTGTACTTTTAGGCACATTTTTTATCCACAGAAAAAATACTATTTCCATGTCAAAAGTCATCACTCAGGATCATATTGACAAATCGATGTCCTATGCCCGGTTCCGCGACCTTGTCAACAGCCTGCTGATCGAGCGCCAGACCACCGGTCCAAACCACTCCAAGGATTTGGTGCAGTACACACGCATGAACAACCAGCGAATGGACCGTGTGGACAAGATGACGATCATCATGCCCGAACTGCTTGAAGAGTTGAAGGCCATCGGGGAAAACCAGATTTGGCTGGGATTGGTGGAAGCCTGGTGCGGGGACGTACCCCACAATGTTCCGCCTCTGGCAAAAATGGCTGTATCGGTGCCAAAAGTCAGTTTGCGCCTGTTGCTGCGCGATGAAAACCTGGATGTGATGGATGCGTATCTGACCAACGGTGGTCGTTCCATTCCCAAAGTGATAGCGCTGAAAAAAGATACGCTTGAAGAGTTGTGGACGTGGGGACCGCGTCCGGAGCCGGCCCAGAACCTTTTAGTTGAACTGAAGGAAAAAGGGGTACCATATGCGGATATAGCCGAGGAGCTGCAGAAGTGGCACAACAAGGACAAGGGGCAGACCCTGCAGAAGGAAATCCTGGAACTCGTGCGTTCTGTAAAATAGCCGGACGACGAATACCCGCGGGTTATTGTTGGTCTGTGATCCAACCCTGCACCAGAAACATGTTTGACTAAAAATAGCCTGAAGCCGTATGTCACAGGACTCCTCACGCGATGCATTTTACAGGCATGTGGCCCAGACCAGCGATGCACCGATGGGCCTGGAGATCGTGAGCGCCGACGGGGTGTTCCTGCGCACGCGTGATGGACGTGAAATCGTCGATTTTATCTCCGGGATTGCGGTCAGTTTGCTCGGACACGGTCATCCGGAGGTGGTGCGAGCGGTTCAGGAGCAGGCCGCCCGGCACATGCATGTGATGGTGTACGGAGAGTTCATTCAGCGTCCGCAGTCCGCCCTGGCCGCCCGTCTTGCGTCCCTGCTGCCGGACTCGCTCGACCGCATATATTTCGTCAATTCCGGTACCGAGGCCAACGAAGCGGCACTTAAACTGGCCAAAAAACACACCGGCCGGCACCGGTTTGTGGCATTCCGGGATGGGTACCACGGCGACACGCAGGGTTCGCTCAGCGTCACCGGCAGGGATGTGTACCGCGTTCCCTATGAACCGCTGCTGCCGGATGTTGCCTTTAGTGGTTTCAATGACCCGGCGGTCATGGAGCTTATCACCGATGAGGTGGCGGCTGTTATAATGGAGCCGATCCAGGGCGAGGGCGGCATCATCGCCTCGGATCCGCAATGGCTGGCCGCAGTGAGGAAGCGCTGCACCGAAACCGGGACGCTGCTCATTTTCGATGAGATCCAGTCGGGCTTCGGTCGCACCGGACGTCTGTTTGCCTTTGAGTACTACGGGGTTGTGCCGGACATACTGACCATGGCCAAAGCGATGGGCGGTGGGATGCCGCTGGGCGGACTCGCCTCATCCTCGGACATCTTCCGCGCCTTCATGTTCGATCCGCCGCTGAACCACGTGACCACGTTCGGCGGACATCCGGTGTCGTGTGCGGCGGCCGATGCGGCCCTGAATGTGCTGATTCGGGACGGACTGATGGAGCGGGCACCGGAAATCGAACGAATGGCCAGGGAAATCCTGCGCGGTACGGGCATTGTGGAAGTGAGGGGACGTGGCGCTATGCTCGGGCTCCAGCTCACCGATGCGGAGACCACCCGGAAGGCGGTCGCGCACTGCATGGACGAGCACGGGATCCTGCTGGGATGGACACTCCACTCCAACACGCTGGTGCGGCTGGCCCCGCCGCTGATCATCGACCATGCGCTGCTCGAGCAGTCGCTGATGACCATCCGTGATGCGGTGGCACGGGCCGCCCGTGATTCCTGATGGGTTGGGAGTATTCTCATGAATCTGCAAAAGAATAGTAGCTGTTCATGAAAGTATACTTTTTTCTCTTTTAAATCGTAATTTATTACGAACACCGTAAGAACATATATTCAAATTATGATCAAGAAACTTCAAAAAATTGGCAATAGCAGAGGAATACTCCTTGAAAAAGCTTTACTGGCTTTGCTTAAGGCCGAGGAAGATGACAGAGTGGAGGTCATTCCGCATGAGGAAGGTTTGCTCATCAGAAAAGTTGGTTTCGAACATGCCTATCAGCAAATCAGTAAGAAACATCGAAAATCACTTGATAAACTTGCTGAGTAATGTTTGAGCCGAGCTTCCTTGCTTATGAGCATATTTTATTCATTCACCAGCAAGAAATCAAAATAGCCGGTGGTGAACCAAGCATCAGAGACAAAGAAGGGATAAAGGCGTGTGTTGATGCACCCAAGGCAAGTTTCGGTGGTGATTATTTAAATGATATATTTGGCATGGCTGCTACATATATCACTTCCATCACAACCCGGCATCCATTCGTTGATGGCAACAAGCGTACAGCTCTGGCCTCTTGTCTGACATTTTTGCAACTGAATGGATATCAGGTTGAAGAGACACATGATTTGGAATTGGCAGATTTGGTCCTGGACTTTGTCACAAAGAAGATCTCCAGAGATCAGGTTATCGACCATTTGAGAAGGGCCTCAATTAGAAGATAATTACTGAAATTCATTCGATAAGACTGGCGGAAGAGGGACCGCCGCTGAATGCATCGGCTTTCCGGAGAATGCCGTCGCAGGGAGAGCTGGATCTGTTTTAATCGCCGTACTCAATCCGCACGCTGCCACCCGTAGTCCTCAGCTCGACAGGGATCCCGCCGCCATGGACCGAGCCATGGATGCTGCGTGATGAGATGTCGCCGGTCAGATCATCCAGCCGGTTCCTGACACTCGTTCCTGATGCGCGGATATCCATCCCGAGGTCACGGGGCAAGATGGCTTTTATCGAACCGCCGGAAGTGGTCAACGTGAGGTGGTCCTCCAGATAGAGCACTTGGGCATTGATCGGGCCGCCACTGGTGTGTGCTTCAATGGCACCTGTCACACGATCCAGACGGATGGGTCCGCCGCTGGTACGTGCCGACACGTTGCCAGTCGCATTGGAAATGCGGATCCCGCCGCCGCTGGTCCTGGCAGTCAGGTTGCCGGTGATGTTTCTGGCGTTTATGGGTCCGCCTGAAGTCCTCGCGAGCACTTCCCCGTCCACCCGCTCCACAGTGACCGGTCCGCCGCTGGTGATCAGGGAGACATTATGTGCGATATCGAACGCGGAAACACTGCCTCCGCTGGTTTTTGCGCGGACCTCCGTTGCAACCGGGACCAGGATGTCGTAGGAGACCGATATGGATGAGCCGGATCCGAACAATCCACTTCGCTCAGGTTCCGCTGAGATCTCGAG
>SKYW01000157.1 GCA_007127695.1 Balneolales bacterium
AGGCCGTTCCGTGCTTCTCCGGCCTCCCCGGTCCGCAGGTTTTCAAGCAGCGTGCCCAACTGTTGCCGCAGCGTCCGGTACACCTCGTCATGCATCGAAAACGAGTCGTAGGTAACTCCGTACACGGTCGCCATCTTTTGCAGGGATGCGATCTTGTATCCACCGGGATGGTATCCCGAATTGAATCCATGGATGTAGATGAGGGTCATGGTTCCAGGTTTCGGTGAGTTTGGCGACTTCGTCATCGGACGGGTAACATAGTGAGAACCGGTGAATTTTCATGGGGGTGATTTCAAGCGAGTGGAGGGAGCCGTCTGCGTTCAATCGGGGGAGATACATAATGGTGAGATCGTCGCGGTAGGCTTCCTGTCCGCCAATGCCCTCATAGTCGTTGATCAGGTCCCCGCATCCGTACAGGATCAGGCGGTTCCGGTAGATCTCGATCCGTTTCGGGTGGTGGGATGAGTGGCCGTAGATGACGTCGGCGACTCCCGCATCAAGCAGGCTGTGGGCGAATGTGCGCTGGTTGGATGGGATATCATAGCCCCAGTTGCCGCCCCAGTGGATGGATATGATCACGCGGTCGCCGGGACGCCGATGTGAGCGGACGTCATCGATTACCCTGCCGATGGCCGAGGTGCCAAGGCCATCGAGGACGTTCACGCCGGGCAGAGAGCTGTCCGGTTTCCATGAAAGCGGGGTGCCGGAGCATGGGGTTGCATAGGCAAAAACGAGCAGGCGTCCACTCTTTGAGGTCAGTATGCCCGGTGCCGCTGCCGACGGCAGATCATTTCCGGCTCCTGCCATCGCCATTTTCTGGCTTTTGAGGGTTTTCAGGGTCTCCGTGAGGCCTTTGCGGCCCCAGTCCATGGTGTGGTTGTTGGCCAGGACGCATAAATTGATTCCGGCGGTGCGGAGCAGTCCGGCGTTTCCGGGATGCATGCGATAGTGGATCCCTTTTTCCGGCCAGGGTCCGTCGTGGGTGGTGAGTGCGGTTTCGAGGTTTATGATGCGCAGTTCGGGTTTCCGTCGTTGTAATTCCCTGAGGGCATCGCCCCATAGCTGCCGGTAGGTGAGCGGACGGGGGATGGGTCCGGAGTGGCGTTCTGCCAGGGTCACATACTGCTCTGCACTTTTTACGAACTGTTCATGGAGTTGCGGATCGACGGAGCGGGCCAGGCACTGGTCGATTCCGCGTCCGGTCATCACATCGCCTGCCAGAAAGAGGGTCAATTCGGATTCAGGTTTCATGGAGATCTGTTAGTTGAAACCACTGATCGTGCTGAAGTGCACCGGTCTTGTTGCAAAAAACTGCCGATAATAATAAGAAGGCGATTGTCACGGCCGATTTCTCACAATGTTTTTTGAACCTGCCAGTAAAACCTGCCAGTAATATAGTATTAGACTTCGGACTTTCCTTATCCGGCTAAATAGCATGAGGCCAGTCCAAAAATCATAAAAAAATAGTTCTCTTTTGTTTTTTAATAAAAATCTCAATAAAAAACGCGGTTTTTGCTATTCTAAAGACATTTGGGACAAGTTATTGCAAATGTTAAAAAAGTTTAACGGGGACGATGTTTGACATTGATTATCTTTGGATCAGATGTACTATGCATTGTAAAACAATCTACGATCAACAATCAACAATCAACAACAGTGAATTAAAAGAGGGCCTTTAAAATGAAAAACAAGAGTGCATACAAAATAATCCTGCCTCTGCTTCTGGTTGCCTTTGTGCTTACCAACTGCGATGTTCAGGATGCCAATGTGGGGACATTCGAGGATGCTGCTGACAAAATACCGAATTTCACAGTGATTCCCGGAGCCGAAAGTGTTTCTGTAACAGTGGAAAGAAACAACGACAACGCCTACTTTGATGTAAATCTGGGCAATATCGGTAGCGATGCTGAGATTCTCGATGGCGACTTCCTGGGTTGGTGTGCGCACTGGAGCGCGCCGATCGGTACCAGCGGTGAAGTTTATGAGGGAGTCACGCTCTATTCCACCCTTGGTGATGAGAACTGGAACAAGTTGAACTATCTGCTTAATCACAGGCAGAATTTCATGGATAACATCGAGGGTGCTACCTACAGGGAGATCCAGGCGGCTATCTGGACCCTGATCGAGTTCAAGGAGTTTGATGTCAATACCAACCGGATTTTCAACGAGCTGAATGAAAATGCTTTCAATCGTATTTTGAACAATGTCCGTGAAAAGGGCAGCTATTTCCGGTATAAGCCCGGTATGATCTATGCCGTATTTGCTGACATGTCTGTCAATGAAACCGATGGCGAAAGCACCCAGACCGTAATCGTCGAGCACGGCGAAACCGCTTGGGGTGGTGATCTTGATGGTGAGGGAACCAGATTCTACAGTATTTTTGTCCTGGATGGAGAAGCAACCCAGGGAATCTACGCTGGCCAAAACAGAGAAAAAATCGGATATATCACTGCAAGTGTTACAGGTGATGATGTTACATTTACCACCAACTTTAAACCATACTGGGTGCTTCAGGATACCGATCAACCTGTCAAAGTTCAAGGAGTAAATGGTTCTGCGCCAATTGGTCTGAGTCCTCCTGAAGTTTCAGCAGGACAATTCGCAACATACAAAGGCGATGAACTTGAATTTATCGTTCCGGTATTTGACAACTATCTGATTCACTATGATGTCTGGCTGTTGAGCAGTGAATAATACCAGGCAGAAAGTCTAAAGCAGAAAAAAACCCGCGGAGTTTGACCCGCGGGTTTTTTTTTATCCTGTTCCATATAATTTTAATTTATCATATTCTGAATCGTCCACTTCATTCATCATATTCCGACATTAATAAGATGTTTACGTCACTCAAAAGATTTCTGTTACTGCTCCCCGTCCTGTTGTTTGCCTCACCGGTCTTTAGCCAGGGCCTGCAATACGGACTGCAACTAGGCAAAAGCTATTCACATATGCATGGCAGTTTTGTTACCACGGCTGCCGAGGACATCAGGGTGTCTCTTGACCCAAAACTGACCTCACGCTTTTCTGGTGGTGCATACCTGCGTTACTATTTCACCCCGGCTTTCTCCATCCAGCCGGAACTTCTTTATTCCACAAGAGGCGGCCGCATCAAGCAGGATATTGACATCCGTGGACGGGACATGAAAATCAAAGGAAATCTGATGATGAAGTATGTCGAAATGCCCATTCTGTTTCGGCTTGGTACATGGACCAGCTTTCCTGAACCACCGCGCTACGAGCCCCCGGGGTATTCCTACCATGTCCTGGCGGGAGCGTCGATAGCCTATAACACTACGGCACGATTCTCCGGAGACCTCAGCGGGGATGTTTTCGGTGTGGATTTCGACGAGGAATTCTCCGGTAGTGTGCGCAGTCAGTTCCTTACGACGGACGTCAGTGTCATTGTCGGCGCAGGGTTTGAATACGGTCGGGATACACGGTTTACCTTCGACGTCCGATACGTGTTGAGCATCCTTGACATCAATAATGACGCTGCTGTCACCGGTCAGGTCAGAAATGGAACGATCACGGCCATGATGGGCATCCTGTTCTGATGGAGTGCATTCTCATCGGCCACGATGGGTTGGAAGTTGTTGCGGGGCACCATTCTTGATTTGCGTTTGTTATTATATCCTGACTATCCTTTACCAAGGATGAGAACCCACCAGCGTGGCACCCGGAGCGGACGGGTGCCCCTCAGGGCGGCATAATACCGTGATATAAAAAAATGACGCACTTTTTCTGGCCAAAAATGTTATTTATAATGTTATTCCTGATGGCCGTGCTGCTTTCTGTACCCGACGGCATCAGTGCACAGGACACAGCGGATCTGCCCGCCGGTGTATTGGTCGATTCCGCTTTACCACGACAGAATGCCGTTTTCGTGGAAATGTTCGGCGCCACCCTCAACCTCTTCGGCATCAACTACGAACGCACCTTCCGGGACAACCTGCATTTCCGTGTGGGCGCTTCCCGCCTGACCTACGTCGATGAGATCACATATGAGGAAACGGGAGAGGATATCAGTATCAAGCTGCACACCGTTCCCTTCTCGGTGACCCGCTCTTTTTTCAGCGGGATCCGCCAGCTGGAAGTGGGGGCGGGAATCACACTGTTCCACTTCGATTTCTGGGGCGGTCCCTACGACGTTGGATATAATGATATAGAATTGGGCAACCGTTTTTTTGGACTGGCCCTCACTACCACTGTCGGATACCGGCTTTCCCTGGAAAACTATCTCTTCCGCATTGGGCTGCATCCACTCTACATGTTCCCCATCCATAATGAAATCTCCGGGTTCTTTGAGGAACTGGACGACCGGGGCGTGCTGGATTTCCGCGATATCATCGACCCGCGCGGCTTCGTTATCATTCCCGGAGTTAGTTTTGGCCGACGGTTCTAATAAGATCATGTCACCCTCTCGTCTCCTAATATTACCTTTTTTGCTGCTTGGACTGGCTTTTTGGACGCCCACTGCATCCGCTCAGCCACTGGTCTATATCAACGAAATCCTGGCATCCAACAGCAGCGGTATCGAGGATGAGGACGGCGACACGGTGCCGTGGATCGAACTCTACAACGGCGGGGATGAACCCGTCAACATGGCCTTTTTCGGGCTCTCTGACGATCCCGGCCGCCCCTGGCGATGGATGCTGCCGGACACCACGCTGAAACCGGGCGCGTTTCTGCTGGTCTTTGCGTCCGGTAAGGACCGTGCAACCCCCGGCAAACCCCTGCACGCCAACTTCCGTGTGAGCCGCGACGGGGAACCGCTGACACTGACAGATATCAACGGACGGCAGATCGACCACGTGCCGCCTGCTCCCATGCCGGTGGATGTATCCTACGGACGCTACCCCGACGGCACGGACAACTGGGTGTTCTTCGATCGTACCACCCCCGGCCATCCCAACCGGGAAGAAGGATTCGAGCAGCTGTTGGATCCACCATTTTTCTCACACAACGGTGGTTTTTATACCAATGATTTCGATCTTTCTATTGGCAATGCAGGCAGCGTTGGTGGATCATCCAGCCATCCCCCAATAACCGCATCTTCCGGTGTGGTCATCCGGTACACCCTGGACGGATCCGAGCCGGACAGTGCCAGTCCGCGCTACACCGGCCCCATCCGCATCCGTGACCGAACCCCGGAACCCAACAGCATCTCCACCATACCGACCTCTCCGCCGGAGATCCCTCTGATTCTGGGATACAAGTGGAAGGAACCCCGTAAAAACCTGTTCAAGGGGACGGTGGTCCGCGCCCGGACTTTCCGCGAGGGCAGCCGTCCATCGCCGACGGTCACCCACACCTATTTTGTCGACCATGGGGGTGTCCATCGATATCACCTTCCCGTGGTATCCATCGCCACTGATTCCGTCCACCTGTTCGACTATGAAACCGGAATCTATGTCCCCGGGAAGTTTTACGATCTGGGCGGACCGGAAGACGACAGAAAAAAAGATGAGCCCCACCTGTTCGGTAACTATGTCCAGCGCGGAATCGAATGGGAGCGTCCCGCATCCTTCGAGTTGTTTGAAGATTCGGGCGAACGAGCTCTGGCGCAGGACATCGGCATACGCATCCACGGTGGAAGGTCACGTTCCATCCCCCTCAAGTCGCTTCGTCTCTACGCTCGCAGCGAATATGGCGAAAGCCGGTTCAACTACCCGATTTTCCCAGATCTGCCATACCGTGATTACAACCGGCTCATTTTGCGCAATTCGGGACAGGATTTTTTCGGCAGGTCGACCATGTTCCGTGACGGGTTCATGCAGACGCTGGTCAGCGGCCTGAACTTCGACACGCAGGCTTATCGTCCGGCCATCGTGTTCATCAACGGCGAGTATTGGGG
>SKYW01000125.1 GCA_007127695.1 Balneolales bacterium
AGCGGATTGAGGATTATCTGAAAGAATCCGGACTTGTGAAAAAAGGTGACCGCATTGTTGTGGCGGCCGGCATGCCGGTATCCAAACGCGGAAGCACCAACATGATCAAGGTAAGTACCATAGAATAATTTTATTTGAATCGACCGCAACGGGTAGTTCAGTCAACCATGCCTCGCAGTTTTCGGATCATCGCTTTTGTGCTTATCGTGCCATTTCTGGTTCAGGGCTGTACGGGTATGCTCAAAAGCTCGTGGCGTGATTTCAACGCCTATTTCAACACCTATTACAACGCCAAGACGAGTTATGAGCGGGGTGTGGAACTGCAGGAACAGCAGGAGATTACGATCAACCCTGAGCGGCCCATCCGGGTCCATCCGACGCCACGTCGGGCCGGACTGAGTGATTTCGAACATGCCGCCCAGAAAAGCGGCGATGTGATCCGGTTTCATCCGCGTTCCCGCTGGGTGGACAATTCCATCATGATGATCGGCAAGTCCTACTTCTACCAGCAGCGCTATTTTTCCGCCGATCAGAAGTTTGTGGAGCTGCTGGCCAGCACTTCGGATCCGGCATTGAGTCAGGAGGCCATCTTCTGGCGCGGGCGTGCGGCCCTGGAGCTTGAAAATTACGTGGAGGGGGTAAACTACATCCAGTCACGCCTCTTCTCCACGGAATTTGACTGGGACCGGCGGCTTGAGGCCGATGTGCGGTTGATCATCGCCCAGCTGCTTGTTGCACGGGGCGAATACGAGGAAGCCGTTGACTACATAGCCGAAGCTCTTCCGGACATCCGCAGCCGGCGCCTGGAAATGCGTGCCTGGTTCCTCTACGGGCAGCTGCTGGAGTCCCTGGAGCGATATGGCGAGGCGTTTGAGGCCTACGGGAGGGCCACGCACCAGTCGAACCCGAACTACGACCTGATCTACTATGCCGAGCTGAAAATGGGTGTCGTGGCGCGAAAACGCGGGGATCTTGAATGGGCGTATGACCACTTTGTTTCCATGAGCCGTGACGACCGTCATTTCAGCTATATCGCCGATATTGAATTTCAGATCGCCCGTACCATGCATGACAGAGAGCAGTATACCGCCGCCCGGCAGCGGTATGAGCAGGTCCTCCGTCGCCGCAACAATCCTCCTGCAAGGGAAACCGAGGCACAGATTTATTATGGCATGGCGGAGATCTATCGCGACTTTTACCTGGATTTCACGCTTACAGCCGCCTATTTCGATTCCTCGGCCCGTCAGGCGAGCAATCTGGAAAGATTACCCGAGCGCTTTGATGCCGATCTCATGTCGCGATCTTACGGGGAGTATTCCCGTCTGCAGGGCGAGGTGGACCGTCTCGACAGTCTGCTTTGGCTGGGAGAACTGTCCGAAGCGGAGTTTGACTCAGTTATTGCCGAGGTGCGTGAGCGAAAGCTTGCGGAGCTGGAGCAGCTGGAGCGGGATCAGCGCCGCCAGCAGATGGTCACCGTTGCGGATATGGATCAAATGGGAACCCAGGCCGATGAGGATACCGATAACGGATTTCTCAACCATAAAAACCCGCAGCTGATGATGCAGAACCGCCAGGCATTCCAGGCCATATGGGGTGCAAGGCCGCTGGTGGATGACTGGCGCAGGATGGAGGCTGTCAGGCTCAACATCGTCCGTCAGTTTGAAGAGGAGGGCGAGCAGGTTGACGATGTGGATGAAGCCATAGAGCAGGCACTGGCCCCGCAGCCGCAGCAAATCGAAATCGACCTGTCCGACATCCCGTTTACCCCGGAAGAACAGGCGGAGACGCGCCGGATGATTGCATCGCACGAGTATGAAATCGGCAATGTCTTCTTCACGTCCCTGGCCATGCCCGACAGTGCGGCCCGCTACTATCGCAGGGTGATGAGCCGGTTCCCGGATTCCGAACTTGCTCCGCAAGCCATTTACTCCCTGTCTGAACTGTACCACTCAGCGGGTGATACCACCCAGGCGGTGCAGTACGCGATGCAGCTGGTGGATTTCTACCCGAATACCATCTATGCCGAGCGCATGGCGGACCGGTTCAATCTGGAACTGGCCCGCGAGGACCTCGTGATGAGCCGCGAGGACAGCATTTCTGCAGCATTCCAGGAGATCGTTGCCCTCAGGTCGAACGAAAACCGTGCCGGGGAGCTGCGCCATTTTGCAGACAGGTATCCCGAATCCGAATATGCTCCACAGGCACTTTACAGAGCGGTCCTGGACTACATAGAAGCCGCGCGCGAAGATCCGTCCTATGCGTATCGCATCCATGACCTGGCAATGTCCCGTTTTGTCTGGGAACAGGAGACGGAGGAGTACGAGGTATTTCGTGACTCGGTCCGTGCACTGCTGGCAGATTCCGCATATATGGCTGTGACGGCACGAATAGAGGAGCAGCGGCCTGTTGATTTGCGGATTGATGATGAGCCTGAACCCGGGGTGGATCCGGATACGGATGCGCAGGAACTGGAACCACATGACTCGGAGCACGAACTGGAACCGCAGCAAGAATTGGAACCGGAGCACGAACTGGAACCGCAGCAAGAATTGGAACCAGAGCAAGAATTGGAACCAGAGCAAGAATTGGAACCGGAGTACGAATTTGAGCCGCAGCACGAATTGGATCCAGAACACGAACTGGAACCGGATCCCGAACAGGAGTCTGGGCTTGAACAATTGCAGGAGCAATATCCCGATTCATTGGCAGTGAACGGTGCTGAAATGGAACACGAATCTGATACTGAACCCATATCTGAAACCGATCTCGTGGCAAAATCTGAAGTAGAGTCGGAAGTCCAAACCATGCAGGAATCTGTAACGGATCCGGGAAGTGATCCGGAGTTAGCAGGAGAAGCCGGAGGTGAACTTGAAGCCGAAACCGATCTCGAAGCCGATCCTGAGCCGGAAAGTCAGAAAACCATAAGAACTGCGCAAATGCACTTGCAGGAAATCCTTGAAAAGCCATTGCCGGAACCCGATTTCTCCGAGCTGTTTCCATACGAGGGTGCTTTGTGGGACAGCGCCCGGGTGGTTTTGATCACACTCAGAAATGAGTACTCCGACTTTCCAAGGAGTCGTGTGGTCAATGCCCTGGCAGAGGAAATCGAGGTGGACAGAGTACGGGCACTGCTGGTGGATACCGAACGTGTTTACGCATGTAATGAACTGGATGAGCGTCCGGACATTGAAGGAGGCGTGGACGGTTTCATCGATACCAGCGGTTTCCGGGATGTGATAAATGAACACCAGATCAGCGGCACGGTCGTCATCCAGGTACTGATTGATCAGGAAGGTGCGCCGATCGAGGTTCACACCGAAGAGGAGGATGATGGAATGGGAATCATGCTGCAGCTACTGGAAGCGGTCGAACAGCACATGCGTTTTACGGTTCCCGAATTTACCGGTGTTCCTGTCCATGCCGAGTGTGAATACACGATAGAGTTTGAATACCAGGGCCATGTGGATGACTGATCGGCGGCACATGACCGGTATGCCGGCTGTCTTATGTTGTTTCGGGTGAGTCTGGATTTTCCGACGAGTAGTGCGCTTCCGGCATGTATTGCGTTTCGGGTGAGTCTGGCGTTTCCGGAAAGTTTTGCGTTTCCCTATCTCAGGACTCGTATCTCGGCCATTGGGAGAGTGAGGGGATGCCCTGATCGTGCAGCTTGCGCACCAGGAATTCATTGATTTTTGCCACCAGTGCGGGCCCCTGGTAGATCAGGCCCGTATACAGTTGCAGAAGATTGGCACCGGCGGACAGCAGTTCCATCGCTCTCTTCGGTGAGTCAATACCGCCACAGGCGATCAGGATCCGGTCCTTTGGCAGCTGTCGGCGAAGTCTGGCGATGCGATTCAGCGTACCCGGGAAAAGCGGTGCGCCGCTGAGGCCGCCCGGCCCGATCTTCTCCAGTTGCTCGCCGGGGGTGCGAAGTCCGTGCCGTTTGGAGGAGGTGTTTGTGAGTACATAGCCCTGGACGGAGCGCTCCTCGCAAACGGTGACCAGCTCGTCAGAGACAGTACTTTTGGTATCGGGTGAAAACTTCACCAGAAGAGGCGGATCACCGTTTTTGCGTGCTTCGCCAAGTCCGTCCAGCAGTTCGATGAGCGCTTTTTTGTCCTCAAAGGTCTTGCCCTCCCGGGTATTCGGACAGGAAATATTGATGGTGATATAATCGGCGGCGGTCCTGGCGAATGTATAGCTTGCAATGTAGTCACGAATGGCATCATCTCCGGTTATGCGGGGATCGTGGGTCTTGGCGATATTGATCCCGCAAGGAAAGTTTTCGAAAAGAGGCGGTTCTGCAGTTTTTTTCTCCAGGATGTGTTTGCAGACCGTTTCGGCACCATCGTTATTCAGCCCCATGCGGTTGATGAGTGCGCGGTCTTTTCTCAGGCGGAACAATCTCGGTTGCGGATTACCGGGGGACGGTTTAGCCGTAATGCTTCCATACTCCGCGTATCCAAAACCCATGAAGCGAAGCAACCCGGTGTAGCCGGCATTTTTATCAAAACCGGCAGCGATTCCCACCGGATTCGGGAACCGGATCCCAAGCACTTCCTGTTCCAGCCGGGGCCAGTTGCCGGCATACCTCTGCACCATGCGTGGCCCGGCGCCGGGCAGCGAGCAGAGCGCCGTTCCGATACGTGTGGCAACATGGTGTGCCTTTTCCGGATCCAGTTGAAAGAGCAGCGGACGGATTAGGGAAGTGTACATGGGTAAAAATGGTCTGTTTATTTCGCCACAATATACGATATTTGAAGGCACTCAATGAGCAGAATTATGCAGAATGCATCCACAGAAAACATATCATTTGATTCACCGGAAGATGTCCGGCGGTACCTGGATTCGCTTCCTTCATTCCAGGTCCATGGTGCTGTAGCTGCCAGGCTGGGGCTGGATCGCATCCGGGAGTTTTGCGCGAAAATGGGCAATCCGCAGCACAAGATGCCATGCATCCATGTGGCAGGCACCAATGGAAAAGGCAGTGTGAGTGCGATGCTGGCGCTGGTGTATGAGCAGGCGGGATACAGGTGCGGGTTGTTCAGCTCGCCTCATCTGGAACATGTCACGGAACGCATCCGCATAGATCGCCGGCCCATTCCGGAAGAGTATTTCCTGCGATTTTTTCAAAGATTCGGCGATGAGCTGCAACATAGTGACCTGAGCTATTTCGAGATCACCACAGCGGCGGCATTCTGGTGGTTTGCGGATCAGAAAGCGGACATTGTGATTCTTGAAACCGGTTTGGGGGGGCGGCTGGATGCCACCAATATCGTCACGCCCGAACTCAGCGTCATCACATCCATCGCACACGACCATCAGAATTTTCTCGGCCGCACATTGGCGGAGATAGCCCGTGAGAAAGGGGGCATTATCAAACCGGGCAGGCCGCTGGTGCTGGGCAAGGTGCCGCCTGAAGCGCAAAAAGTGCTGGTTGAAATGGCCGGCAAATGCGGATCGGACGTTCACGATGTCCGCATGCTTTACCCGCGTCACCGGTACCGATCGCGGGAAGGCCGCCCTGAATCGGTGTTCCGGATCAGAGAGGAGGGCAAAACCCGCGACATCGTTTCGGATCTCATGGCTCCGGTGCATCGCTGGAACATCGCAATGACATGGCTTGCCGTTCGTTTGCTGAAACCCGTATTTCCGATTTCTGAGGATGTTTTTTTACATGCATTCGAAAATGCAGCTACAAGCGGACTTTTTCGTGCCCGGTTTGAGCGGCTCCATCCCCGGCTGCCCTGGTATTTTGACGGAGCTCACAACCCGGAAGCAGTGAAGGAACTGCTGCATACCATTCGCAGGCAAGAATGGGAGCAGTCGCCCG